>JARGOJ010000883.1:0-569 GCA_029210225.1 Planctomycetota bacterium | reverse complement strand
AGGACTCCTCGTGACCGAAGCAACCCTAGAGCCAAGTCCCGACCCATATGATCGCATTGAAGAAAATGTTGGAAATTCAGCGGCTGGATCTGAGAACATCCCAGGACCACGCTGGAAAAGATATTACAGCCACTACAAGAACCAGTACTTATCCCTATCAAAAATACTAGTTTATATCCGAATAGCGGTCTCTTTCAGCTTCCTCCTCGCGATGGCTTTAACAGCGGGCTCTTTCCCAAGCCTGACCGTCCCTGTCGTCTTGGTCATTGCGTTCTATCTGATCATCACCTTTGTTTTCATGGGCAGACTCAGCTCCGCCCGAGATCCTGAGCGCTCGGTACTGATCCAGATCACCCTTGAAATCATCTGCGAAAATTTTCTCATTTATCTCGTCGGCGGTGTCTTTCACGTCATTTTCGCGATCTTCTACTTCCTCTCAATTATCACCTCCGCGCTCCTCCTATCAAAACGCGCCTCCTTCATCTGCGCCAGCTTCTGCTCAGTCGCTCTCGCCATCAACGCCTGCTTCTACTACCTCGCCTTCCTTGGTTACTACGAACTCCCTTTCG
>JARGOJ010000882.1:1485-4089 GCA_029210225.1 Planctomycetota bacterium | reverse complement strand
GTTTTGAAAACTCTCCCACGGTTGCTCGGAATTGGTCCAAGCCTTTATGACTTGTCTGAACGTCAAATGCTTGGTATCAAAGCAGGACAGACGCACACACAGCGTTGATCGGTTTTTGATGGATGGGCTCTTTAGTAATTCACCAAGTAGTCCCGCTGTGTGTTGGGTGACCACCATCTCGCCGAGCAAGAATTCCTGCTTGTCGAGAGATGCCGCTTTCAGCGCTTCATGGCCCCAAGGACGCCAGAACTCAAGGCTCGGCGCTCCCCTGCCCTTCTTCGGTATTGACTTCACAGCGAAATCAACGAGCGCTGCCTTCCTTTCTTTGCTATCAGCGAGATCCCAGCAAAGATCAATGATTTGTTTCTCACTAAGTCGTTCTAGGAGCAGCTCTTCTCGGATCTTTTGGGCGCTTCGCGGAGCCCGTTTTCGCACCCAGCCTCCCAACACAAGTGGCTTTCTTGGCAGGCTCCCATTTCCCGAAGGCCCGAAGCTGAGATACTGGGCAATCATCCGTTTCGAGGTATTGTCACCATGTTTCAGGACCGAGGAGGAGAGGTGAATGCGACGCTTGATGATCGGCAAAAGCTGTCGGCGAATATTGTAATCCAGCTGTTCTGGGTCAACTCTTTCTCCAGAGTCAATAAAGCTATTGAGAGCCTTCAGCATCGACTTTGGGACTTCTGAGTGCTCTGCTCCAAAGAGCTTCGCGAAGCTCGGCACGACCTTCTCAAAGCCGCGGCGACGCTCCTTGTCAGAAAGCTTCGGCAATAGGGAGCTTGCAATGTTCTTGCTTTGCGCCAATTCCACGTCATAGTGAGCCAGCATTAACGCGAGTTGATATCGATGGCCAGATCCTTTTGCCAATGAATTGCGCGCATTCTGCCGAGTTTCAGCCACGCTATTTAGTGGGAAAGGGAAGGACTCCAGATCAGGCTTTGGAATGAGAATTGGCAAGTCTGGACAGCCTGGAAAATAGACTGGTTTCTTGACACTCAATTGACCGATCATCTTATCTGTGAAAAGTTTGCCTACTTGCGGCTCGACACAGCATTCTTCGCTAGGTAGCTCCATAACATTAAAGCGATGAACCGGGCAGTCTCTACCCCGCTCACACTGAAGCAATATTGAAACGGCCTCTGTCCAACGCCCTTTCATACGAGCTTTGACGAAGCCTTCATCAAGATCATCTGCTAGGACTAGCCGAATTGCAGATTCACTATGGCCCAACTCAGCAAGAATGGACGCAGCCCGAGACGCCAGTTCAATTATGACCGCCCAGGCACCGGTTGCTGCATCGAAGTCGTTATCAACATAGGCTTCCAATAAAGATTCGACACATGGATTTTCGATCCCGAATCCCCCTCCGTTCAGCCGAAATACCGGATGACCACCGATTAACCCAAGGTCTAATTTCGGCAGAAACTCGAAGGGAAGTTGAGCAATGCGTTCCAGAAAGATCAGCGCCTTGGCTTTCTTGGCGAGATCAAGAGCGTCTTCTATCAACAACAAAGGACGGGCCAAAGACTCAGTCATTAACGCAGCCAAATCGGCGTCGAGGTCTTCGGGAAGCTTTGGCGAAAAGCAGAGAGACGATCCGAGGATGGCGGCTTGAGCCCAAGGTTCTATATGCCTTAGAGCGAGTGCTACTTCTTCGCGAAGCTTCTCATTAGCTCGAAAGAAACCCCAGCTACTCCTGAAGATGCCAATGAGAACGTTCTCTAGCTCGCCTCTGGAAGCCTCCCCTTCGACTACTTTTATTCTGGCGTGACGAAGTTGGATCTGTGGAGCAACACCGCTTTCACCGCCAATTAGAAGATCTCGAGCCTGATCATTCCCAGACTTGGCCATCTCGTCGACGACTTCCCAAAGAATAGGTTGCCTTGATTTCAGATGCGCTCTTTGAGTGTTGTTGCGAAGTTTCACTAGCTCGGGCGAATTTTTGAGAGCGCTGAATAAGCTCTGGCCCGTCTGAAACGGCGCAAGCGCCATGAAGCAACAGAGATTTGATTTCTCCTCGCCCAACGATTCAAATTCACCCTGAGTGACTCCGAAATAGCTTACAGACAAGCGCTCTCCGACCGAAAGCGAGCAGTGCTTCAGAGCTTCGTCATTGAGGTCCAATTCTGGCAACTTATTGACCTGGTTCCAAGAAAGCCGCACGAGGTCTTCAAAGACGGCGGTGATTTCTTCGCCAAAGCCGCTAGCGCTCTGAATGAGTCGATTCATGTCTGCGAGGCAGCGTTTCCACAGCGGTTCAAGCAATCGTAGCGACTTACTGGAAAGCGGCTCCTCTACTCGACTACACATAGCCACAGCGATCTGTGCAGCCTCTTCCGAAACATAGGGCGGCATTTTGGAAAGCGGCTCCAAAACAAGTTCGGGACTCAACCCCGCCCACGCCAATTCTCTGGCCAATAACACAGCTTCAGGAAGGAGTAGCACCGCCAGATCGTCTTCCGACCAGGGAGAGCGCTTTTCCTGGGCAAATCCCCGGGCCACAATCCGGACGACAGCGTCCGCCTTTGCGAGCTTGACCCTGTCGTCTGTCGATTTCAGGAGACCGCTCTGGCATAAAGCGTCTAGAACAACCTTCCCATCCAG
>JARGOJ010000882.1:0-1475 GCA_029210225.1 Planctomycetota bacterium | reverse complement strand
GCTAAGGGCTTTCTCTTCTCGGTTGTTCTTTAGATCCCGAAGCTCTCTGACTAAATCTCGAACTCCAAGACGATCTTTCGGATGCCAGCAATCGAGAACATCGCTGATCGCTGCGCTTGCGCATTCAACCGTCCAAGAACCATCACCTTGACGGGGGGTGCTAAACAACGCTGCCAAGAGCTTCTCTGCTGTTTCCTGATCTATCCCCCCTAAAACAAACGCACCTGGAGTCCTCGCGGCGATTTGCCAGTCCCGTTGGGCCCTGGCGGCGGAGTATGTCTTCTGATCCCAGCTTCCCGGTTTGTCACTATTGGCCAGAGCCGCGAGCAGATCAATGGCCTCGGCGGCATAGCCTACCTCTTCGTCTCTCGGAGCAAGCCTTCCCGAATCAACAGCCTGTCCCGAGGCTGTGTTTCCGAGGAGATCGAGGGCGTTGCGAGTCTTCTCTTCTATGGAATTCAATTGCGAGAGTCGAGCCGCGAGGTGACGAAGCTCTGTGACGGTCCATGGCAGAACTTCAATTGTTAGTTCGTCCTTCTTTGCAACCGAGTTGGTGGACTCTCTATCGGAATGATTTGTGGGTCGTTGAACAATGATCTCAAGAGTCGCTTCGCCCTCACCATAGTTCAACAGCTCGCTATCACTCTCCGCATCGACGACGACAATGCGAACTCTTAAAGAGGCCTCTACTACTTTCTTGTTCTCTTGGGGTCGCGGCTCCTGGAGTCGGCGAAAAACGCGACTTTGTTTTTTCTTAGGCTGCTCTTCACCAGGCTGGGGGAGGGAGCGCCAGAAAGACGTCGCGAGATGAGAAGCAAGAGCACATGCGCCGCTGCCCTTCGGTCCCAGGATGTGCAGTCGCTTGAGCCGTCGATCAGCCTGATTCGTGGTCTTTTTACTGCTGAGTCTGGAGACACGAGGAGAGAGCTTCGCCACTAGGTCAGAGAGAGACAGCTCCGGTTCACCCAGACGCTTCAGTTCTGAAGGGAGGAGAAGGCGAGGTTCTACCCAGGCTTCATGGGCCTTGATACCAGAGAAGGCTCGATGCCATTCGTTCTTTCTCACCTGCTTCTGGCCGCCACTTGCGGCTTTAAGTTCGGCCCAAAGGCGATCCGTCGTGACTCGAACGACCTCGGCAAAGCGGTGCAGCCAATTAATGCCGGGCCGGGATGATCCAAGAAACCAAAGCTTCAATTTCTCAGGGTCGCCCTTGACGAAAAGTGATAAAACGGCCTTATTCTTCTTATAAAACTCGTCTCCAGGCCCTGCTTTCTTGGCTCCCTCCAACTTATGGATTTTATAGAGAACCTCCTTTTGGCTCAGGGGCTTTATAATGCGAAGTATCGCGTCACGCCACGCGCTCTGTGCATTGGAATCTAAAACTGGGATCTTATCTTCGGCCATGAACGGCCTCCTTTCTTGCGTCTAGTCTCTCAGCAAGGCATATAAACTCAAGTTTCCGAAGTTTATAAATC
>JARGOJ010000881.1:2519-4094 GCA_029210225.1 Planctomycetota bacterium | reverse complement strand
AACGACTTAAATGACGCTGACGACGATGAGCCAGAACTTGCACAGCGAACGATGGCGCTCAATATCAACGATCTCAAAGACGACGATGATGACGAGCCGGAACTCGCTCAACGCACAATGGCGCTCAATATTGCCGATCTTCAAGATGACGACGACGATGATGAGCCCGAGTTAGCCCAACGCACCGTCACACTTAATATCAACGATCTCAAAGAAGACGCCGAAGAAGATATGCCCGCCCAAACCATGGCGCTTAGCTTCGACGACATACAACAACAGAATTTTAACGGTGATGATGACGAGCCAGACCTGCCTCAGCGCACTATGGCCCTTCACATCGATGACCTCAAAGACGATGATGACGAACCTGAACTCCCACAAAGGACAATGGCTCTTCACATCGATGACCTTAAAGATGACGACGACGAACCAGAGCTGCCGCAACGCACTATGGCCCTCCATATCGACGACCTAAAAGATGATGACGACGATATTCCCGAAGGGCAACGCACCATGGCTCTCAATATTGCCGACCTTCAAGATGATGACGATCCCAACCCTGGGCGAACCATGAATCTTGATGTGGCTGATATCGTCGCTGAAGCAAAGAACCAAACAACTGACAACGATTTCGAATTCGATTTCGATGACGACTGGTCCTAAGCTTCTCGCGACTGCCTCGTTCCGTCCAATGAGAAACAACTATGACGAATGTGACTGGATCTTTGGTCCTACACAGTAAAGGCTTTGGTTTCCTAGTAGACCAAGACCGACAATCACACTTTGTACCCCCACCCCTCCTCAAAGACTTCTTCCTCGGTGACATCTGCGATGCAGACATTGAAGAAGAATCACCCGGACGAACACGCGTCGTCAAACTTAACCTGGTCAAAAGGGACCGCCGCACTCTCTTCGGTGTGGCTCGTAAAAAGAAGAAGAAGTGGCTGCTAGAGCCAGACCCCGAAGTCTCCACCGCAACACTACAACTTAACCCCGATGATTTCGACCTCGAAGACGGCGACAATGTATTAGTTGACCTCCTCGAAAATGGACGCGCCCGGGTTCGCGATCAGTTCTACTATGACGACCAGAGCCCTGAGCGAGATATTGCCCGTATTGGCAGTCGATACGACGTTCGCTTAGACTTCTCGACCAATTCCATGAAGCAAATGAAGAAGCTCCCAAAGCGCTGGTCCAGCGCCATGAGCAAAGGTCGTCGAGACCTTCGAGATCTCCCAACCTTCACCGTCGACGCCCCCTCTACTTGTGACATCGACGACGCGATCAGCGTTCTCCCGGCGGACAATCAAGGAGGAGTTCGACTCTTTGTCTCTATTGCTGATGCGACAGCCTTTATCCCGAATGAGTCACCCTTAGACTTAGAAGCGCGAGACCGGGCCACCAGTGTTTACATGATTGGCCATGTTCTCCCTATGCTTCCTCGCGACCTCTCGGAAAATCGCCTCTCACTCTTGCCCAACAAAGACCGACTGACTTTGACCGCCGAGATGCGTATTGATCCGGAAGGAAGCATTACATCCCTCGACCTCTACGAGAGCATCATTAAAAGTAACG
>JARGOJ010000881.1:0-2504 GCA_029210225.1 Planctomycetota bacterium | reverse complement strand
AGATACTTGCGTGGTCTAGAGACTCCTAAGAACAAAGATACGGCTGAAGCCTTCAAGTGGTTCCGTGCTGCCTCTGCCCGCCTGAGTATTCAAAGGAGGTTGCGCGGAGGTTATGAGAATCCGCACGTTGAGCCGAAGATTGAATTGGATGAAGACAGCGGGGAACCGACGCATATCGTGGCGCGCCGTCAAAACTCAGCGCACCAAATGATCGAGCGCTTTATGGTCGCGGCTAATGAGTCCGTGGCGAGATGGCTTTGCGATCGAGGTCTTGAGACTCTCTATCGGGTTCACAGACCACCGACAAAAGACCGCGTGAAGGACCTTGTCCGCTTTGCCAGAAACTTTGGTTTGGAAGCGGGCGTCACAGACTCACTCTCGCCTATTGGATTGGCGGCGGTGGGTGCTCAGGTTAGAGACTTCCCGGCAGGCGCGGCTTTCTCGAGTGTGCTCATGAGATGCTTGGGAAAAGCGTTTTATAGTCCTGACAATGAAGGCCACTTTGGATTGGCTTCCACTCACTATCTACACTTCACCTCACCGATCCGTCGTTATGCGGATATGGTTGTGCACCGGATTATTAAGCACTATCTAACAGGTGAGAGGGAAGGCTTTGAGCTCGCGATGCAAGAGGTCGCGGATAGGATCGCTCTTCGAGAGAAGGCTGCCAACAACGCTGAGCGCGATCACCAAAAGGTCGTTTGGGCGCGTTACATGTCGACGAAGATTGGCGAGGTTTATGAAGGCAATATCACAGGAGTCAAATCCTTTGGGCTCTTCATTCAATTAAACGCGTCAAGAATTCAAGGACTGCTGCCTCTTGAGTCTTTGGGGACCAAGCGGACTAAGGTTCACTTTGATGAAACGTCAATGAGCTTGAAAGTTGGACGACGTTATTATGAAACTGGCCAGCCTTTACGAGTAAAGGTGGCCAGCACAGATATTGAACGGGGTCGAATTGAATTCAAGCTCGTTAATAAACGTCGTTAAAGAGTTCAATCAGGGCTTTTTCTGATCTGATTGATCTCTTTGTCCTCTGTTTTGATTCTGCTTAGTCTTGTTTGGAGCAGGCTTTGTTCCTGGGGCGGGGAGCTTTGGCAATTCTTTGAGTTTGCCAATGGCACCGTCAGATTGAACGCCTGGTTTCGCTTGTTGTGTCGTTGCTTTTGCCTTTGCGGCAATGAGCGCTTTCACATCGTTCTTTAATTGATTGAAGACTAAGTCATCGGGATTGTCCGCAGGAATACTGGCCAAGACCCGGTCCTCAATGTCTGCGCTCTTCTCTCCGCGTCCGTCAATCGGCATTTTGCGAGAGATGCGGTCAATCAGTCCATTGCCTTTGAAATACTTTGGATCGCGAGTCAATGGATAAACTGTTGTCTTGCCTTTCATGGCGTATTCAATGAAGGCGTGAGAGTCATTGCAAACTCCAAGCGCGTGGTAACCGTTCAGTGGGAGGTCTGGGTTGTCGTTCTTCTTCTCGACGTAAGCCTTGCGCACCATTCCAGCGAGTGACATGGCTCGGATTGCATCCTTGCCTTTATAGGTATGAGCAACACGACCACCAGTCCACTTAGGACGCGCAGTACCCCAAGGACGGAACTTGGCGTCGCCATGCATTCCAAAGAAGAACTTTAGATCCACATTGACTCGGGGGCCGCGAATGACGAGCTCGTGTTGAGCGTGGCCGGCGGGGACGAGGAGGGTACGGTCGCTTTCGGGGACTTTGACTTCGGTGTCGATCCAGAAAGGAGCGGCGACATCTTTGTCTTGGTATCGGAGTCCGGCAAAGTTGGCAATGTAACGAGCGTCAGAAACGACGATGCTGTGCCCGGTCTTTTCGAGCTGCGCGAGCAAGTCTTTGACGTTGGTCACCTCTTTGAGGCCTGCGGCTGTCAACATGACAGAGGTGTAATCGGGCTTCTTTGAATCGTTGAGTGAGAGCCTATTCAGGACGTCGGAGAGCCGTGTGCTATCAGGGAAGCGCTTGGCGCGCTGTGGATCGATAGAGTCGCCATAGACAACGCCGTGGCCGAGCTGCTTACGAATTTCTTTGTCGGTGAGGGCTTTGCCACCTGTTGGAATACCGAGGCGCTCACGAGCGGCGGAAGGCTGCTGTTGAACCTCGCCCCCCGGTGTTTGTGCGGGAGTCGCTTGTGCCTTGCGAGTTTTGTCGATCACATCGACACTCTGAGACATTTCCTTGAGTGTTGGTGACGGCCACGTGGCTAAAAACGCTTCGAGTTTGTCTTTGTCACCTTGCATAGCGGCGAGACGAAGCTGTGCCTTGGCCTCGGGAGTAATGAGTCCAACGGCGGTTGGGTGTTGACCGAGCTGAGAGAGAATTTGATCGAGTACATCAGGCTTCGACGCTAAATCCGCGAGCATATCTGCGAGCGTAAAAGTCTTCTCCTCTACTTCCTGCCCTAAGGCTATGGCCGGACAAGAGAGCATTAAGCTGCTCACAATTAATAGTGTCTTGACTGATCTCATCATTAATAAAT
>JARGOJ010000880.1 GCA_029210225.1 Planctomycetota bacterium | reverse complement strand
CAATATCCTGTTCAGAAAGGCCATTGCGAAGGCCCCCGACCCGGAGAAAGCGCGCAATGATCTCGTTGAGCAGTTCCGCTCAGCGATTAATCCTTATATTGCCGCTGAGAATGCCTTAATTGATGATCTCATTGACCCAAGAGACACACGCTCAATCATTATCAAGACACTGAAGAGCGTCGAAGGCAAAAAAGTCCTGCGCCCCCATCGCAAAACTGGCATTTGGCCTGTTTAAACGCAGTCAACAAACTCCCAATTGAAATAGGGCGGGCTTCATGGCTCGCCCTTTTCATTTCCGTAGCAGACATATCACTCGAATGGAGCCTTTCGAAACTCATAAAAGACTTTTCGAGATCCTCGCGCCGATCTTTAGCGGGAGTTTCTCTGAATCGCGTCCACTTTCTGGGGAATTCATCATTTCCTCGGCGATGAGCCGTTGTGTCTTGCGTGGGAAGCAAGTTAACTTATTCCTGCAGATCACACACAGATTATTGGAAATGAGGCACCTATGACCGAACAAAGCACCATTCGACGCATCGCAGTGAGTACGGGAGGAGGCGATGCGCCGGGACTGAATGCGGTCATTCGGGCGGTTGTCCTTGGCGCGTTGAAAGAAGGCTGGGAGGTCTTTGGGGTCAAAAACAGCTACGAAGGCCTCTTGGATCTCGACGGTCTTATGCCGCTCACACGGGAGAGTGTGAAGGGTATCACCCACAGAGGCGGGACCATTTTAGGGACCACAAATAAGGGCAACCCCTTCGATTATCCTGTCAAGCAGGAAGATGGCACTGTCGTTACGGAAGATCGTAGTGATTTAGTCGTCAGCAACTTTAAGAAGGCCGGGCTCGATGCTCTCGTCTCCATAGGGGGCGATGGGAGCCTCTCTATCGCGAATAAGTTCTTCAAAAAGGGGATTCCGGTCATTGGTGTGCCAAAGACCATTGACAACGACCTCATGGCGACAGACTTCACCTTTGGTTTTGACACGGCTGTCTCCACCGCCACGGATGCCATTGACAAGCTCCACCCAACCGCCGAAGCACACCAGCGAGTCATGTGCGTCGAGCTCATGGGCCGCTATGCAGGTTGGATCGCTCTTTACGCGGGCTTTGCTGGAACCGCTGACGTGATTCTATTGCCTGAGATTCCCTTCGATATTGAAAAGGTCTGCGAGAAGGTCCGCGAACGCGAAGCCCGTGGACGCATGTTCACCATCGTCGTTGTCGCTGAAGGCGCCAAACCCAAAGGCGGCGAGATGGCCACCAAGGGCAAAGAGGTGGGCCGAGAAGTCCGCCTGGGAGGCATCGCCGAACAAGTCGCGGATGCTATCGGGGCGCGCATGAACAAAGAGACCCGCAGTCTTGTTCTGGGGCATCTCCAACGCGGCGGCAATCCTTCAACCTTCGACCGCGCCCTCGGCCTCCGCTTTGGTGGAGCCGCTGTCCGAGCCGTGAAGGCCGGTGAGTTTGGATCGATGGTCGCTCTCAGAGGAGGAGATGTGTTAACCGTCAGTTTGGAAGAGGCAACCAAAGAAATGAAAGCCGTGCCCCTCGATCATGACATCGTTCAAACAGCGCGGAGCTTTGGAGTCTCTTTCGGAGATTGAAGCGCTAGGGCTTTGATTTCTTGTTCATTTGCTCGCGCTTCCAGCGGTCAATATATCCACGCACAAGCATCGGGCGATCGGTGATAATGCCATCGACGCCACGATTTAATAGTTCAGCGATGTCTTTATATTTAAGGCCCTCAGCGGTTGTATCCAGGGCCCGACTGGCAACAAAACCAGTAATAAACACATAGACCTGACCACCCAAAGAATGGACTTTATTGATCACCGTCTTCGAGGCGAGGCTCTTATTGTAGGGAGTCTCCAAGACTCTCCCACGAAGACCTTTTAATTTAGCGCCGATTCGAGATCCAACTTGTAACTGCAGTATCTCCCGCGCTGACATGTTCGTCCGATAACGATTCTTACAGGCTTTCCGGAAGGCTTTGAGGACCCCGTGTGTCACGCAGGCGAGCACGAGGACGCGCTCTTTCGAGAGCTTGTCAAGCAGCCTCACCAGAGCAGGAAGATGCTTCGCTTTGACAGTGCTCTTCATTTCAATGTTGAAATTTGCTCTCGGAAATTCGGCCAACGCTTCTTTAAGAGTCATTAAGGCACGAGCTTTTGTTTGAGGTACTGCTTCGAGGGTTTCCTCACGAAATTGAACCCAAGCTTTATCTTTGAGCTCGTCCTGCCATGAGAAGTCTCCAATTCTTCGCTTTTTAGCGGGCCGTTTGCTGAGCGTATTTGGCAATCCTAAGATACGGATTCGCCCCATAGAAGGACCGTGCCAGACGACAAATTCCTGGTCCCGAGTCACATGAATGTCAATCTCAAGAACATCGGCCCTGGCCTTTTTGAGCGCCGACCGAAACGCTTCTCGTGTGCTCTCTGGATTTTCCTTCACGCCGCCGCGATGAGCGAAGAGCAACGGTGACTCCCGTTTGAAAATCGGATCTTGCTCCGCGCCCCCCTGTTTCATTCCGCCAAACATGATGATTAGCAGGCAAAGACCGCTGGTGATTGTCCGTGACATAGTTCTCTCCAAAAGTGATCTAGCCCTCACTCTATCAAGTTATTAACGGAGCCGGTCAATTATCTAGTCAGGCAAGTCACCCACAGTATCCAATCTCCTTATCATTCCTTCATGAGACTTTCATATGAAGTGATTGTAAATCCCCGGTGAATTGGGAAAAAGCGCGGACTTCCTGTGATACATAGCTCCACGACATAGTCGTAAAGCGTATGGAAAGACTGGTGAAGATCCTTATCCAATGAAGCGCATCAATCCCTCGAGAAGCGTCTCCAGGTTTTGTGCCCGCGAAAATCGCCTTAGACGTATCTTCCCACTCACTGAACTTCCCTCGCAAAATTCGTTCTCAAATAGATACATAGGTCCATTGCAATGAATTTAAGAGATCAGAGTTTTTTATCTGACATACCTGAGCTCCAACCGCGTTCAAGGAATTATCAAATCATCCCCGATCTTCCTGTTGAACTAAGCTTCTTTATGTCTAAGGACGAGGATTGTTTTTTCCATGAGAAAGCTGACAGCAACTGTTCCCCTTTTGGTTTTGTCTAAGCCGTGTCCAAACACGTTAAGTAGGAGAAGAAATCATGGTTCAAGATTTAATGCACGACGTGATCGTAAAATCCCTCAAAGCGACTGGTTACGTGCTTTGGATTATTCTTCGCTAGATCATTCAGCGTCAAGTTTCTGTAGCTTTTTCTTCGAACAGTATCTTGAAAAAACAATGCTCTCTCATGAGTTGTTGGATAAAACAGCAATTCAGTCTTCTCGAGCCTTCAATCAAAATTTGTAAACACAAATTGAATTTGCCAGCAGGCGCCAATATCCTCCGGGATTTAGGCGCCTGTTTCTATTTCCAAAGAGGCGTCATATTATGTTACACCTCAAGTTCGATAGCCTTCGTTGTCGAAGACGCTCAAGTCTTATTTTCAGCCCCCCAGGACAAGCTTCGATGAAAACAAAGCTGCTCACACTCAGCCTCTGCGCAATCTTTTCACTAACCTCCTTCGCCTCTGCTGATGACCTCTCCTTGCCCAGTGAGGCCGCCACCGCAATATTCAAGAAGTTCCCCAAGGGAAAAGTCACGCACATTGCCATTGAAGAAGACACCGAACTTGAGCTCTATGAAGTCGAGGTCATAGACAGCGGAAAGCATCACGCTGTCAAAGTCACAAACACCGGTCTCGTCCTCACGATAGAAACAGAGACTCCTCTCAAATTCGCTCCTAACCCGGTCCAAGAAGCATTTGGCTCAATCCATGAGAAAGCGAAAGTCTCTGCGGTTACAAAGGTTGAAGCTCTCGTAGAAATGAAAGTCAAAACCTTAGACAAGGCTAAAACGATCTACAACGTCTATCTTGAACGGAACGGCTTAGTCGCGCGGGCAGAAATCTCCGCAGACGGTGTCCTTCGGGGTCCCGTGTTCTGGAAGACCGCTGCGGCCAACGGGGACGAGGACCATGATGAAGAGGACGAAGAGGAAGAAGAGGACGACCCCGATGTCGTGGAAGAGAGTCG
>JARGOJ010000879.1:1844-4096 GCA_029210225.1 Planctomycetota bacterium | reverse complement strand
CACAATTTTCTTCATAGCAAAGCGTGCTCCCTTTCTAACACTCGAATCGCTGTCTTCAAGACACTTTTTTATCGCCGGCACCGCATGCTTCGCCAAAACTCCAATATTGCCCAAGGCATAGAGCGCGCAACGACGGGTATCTGCGTCTTCGGATCTTAATAATAAGGAGAGCTTAGGAACCGCCTTCGGACCAATTTTCCAAAGGGTATCAAAGGCACACTCCCGCACCCAAAGCTCCTTATTACCCGTCTGGTCTAAGAGAGTGGGAATCGCCTTCGCCGCCCTCGATTTCATATGCTGCAAAATCACAAAAACGAGCCCTTTCAATTCATTATTTGGACCCTTCAGCAATTCTAGGAAGGTCTCGTCAACATCGTCGCAAATGATCCCGAGAGTCTTCGCGAACTCTCGCCTCAACGAATCCTCCGAGTCCTTCAACAGCACGATTAAATCACCAACCGCTCCCTTACCCTGAATACCAAGCCTTTGCAAAACCTTCAAAGCCGCTAAACGAAGCCCCTCATTCTTATCTTGAAGAGCCAGGCGCAACAACGGCACCGAGGACTCTCCAAAAATATCCACCAGCTCGACGATCTCTCGCCGGCGCTTTAATCCGTGCGTTTTTAGGATCTCTTCTAAAATGGGCAAGGCCGGCTTGGCCCGTTCTCCCATAGACTTTAAGATGCGTTTGGTCCAAGAGGCCTGAACCCATTCATGTTTAAGGCGTAAGTATCCTGCCGCGTGAAGCGCCACCGAGTCGATGTGCTTGCCAATGAGAATAAAAGATTCTGTCACGTTGCCACAATAAATACGCTTCGTGTAAACAGCCTCAACTAAAGTCGGAAGGGCGGGCTCTGCGCCCGCTCCCATAAGTCCCAAAAGCCTCCCTCCCCGCATCCTCGTCAGCCGTTCTTCGTCTTTCATCATCGTGACAAGCCGCTCTCGAACACGAGCGCCTCTCAATTCCATTCCTCTCAAAGTCGTCGTAGCAAGGGCTTGCTGGGTCTTAGACGCTAAAAATGGAATGATGGCCAAGGCAGCCTCTTCACTGTCCGAACCAATCCTCCCTAAGAGCTTTATCAACGATCCTTGCCTCGACTTCTCCGAGACGCTCTCTAAAACCTTAACGATCCCAGGAATGGCGGTCCTCGCCTCCACTCCAAATCGGAGTAACTCTTTGCAAGCAAAGCTCCGGGTTTCAGGCTTCGTTGAATTGAGTAAGCCAACAAGCGGAGGCAGAAGCGCTTTATCTTTCGAGCGGAATACCTTCAGCCCCCTGAGCGCGAGCCCACTCACTCGTTTGTTCTTATCCTCAAGCAAGTCTAAGAACGGTCCCGCGGCTTCCCCAGCTGGAGCTCCCAGATAAATCAATCCTTCCATAGCCTTCATTCGCACCTGAATATCGGGGTCCTTCAAGCTCTTCATAAACGCCCGGGCCAAGACCTTCGAATCGTATTTCATGACCGCCAAGGCCGACACCGCACGCAATCGCATGGGTCCATTAGGATGCTCAAGATTCTTCATGAGGATCGTCGGCATGCCCTCATGTTGCTCACCATTCAACGCGAGAATGTAAGCCGCCCAAAAGCGCGTCTCTGGATACTTCGAACTCAGGGTCTTTCTATATTCAACCAAGATAAACTCGGCCTTTGGAAGCTCCGCACGAATCGAATAATCTAAGAGTAAATCACCAACGCGTTTTCTAAAACCAACGTCCGCCGAGTCATGAGCCTTCGCCAAGGCGGAATAAGCACGCCCAAGGCGAACGAGATCCATTTTCTCAAAGACCGTAAGGGCGCCCCTTCGACGCAGGGGGTCCTCGCTGCTTAAGCAGGTTTTCAAAGCTGGCAGAGCGTTCGAGCCACAAAAGATTAAGAGCTCTGAAGACCCCTCGCGAATGTACTTATCTTCGTGACTCAATCCTGAAATGAAGAATTGAACGCCCTCATCATCGACCTTGTTCAAATTCAATATTGAGCGGTGTACAGGCCCGCGACTGCGCGTCTTCACATCGACCCAGCGTTTCAGCGTCCACCATTGATACATAGGCTCACGAGGAATAAGGACCGTGAAGGCGGCGACGATTAATAAACAAGGAAAGAGACTGATAAGCACTTTCTTTTTCATGTCAGAATCCGCTTCTTCTTTAGAGCCCAAACAATAGTCAACGGCGCCGATTCCTCCCAGGCTATGCCTTTCGTTCGTAAAAGAGATTCAATGATTGTACTTGGAACTTATCGAGGTCGAGCTCC
>JARGOJ010000879.1:0-1834 GCA_029210225.1 Planctomycetota bacterium | reverse complement strand
CCCCCCCCGCATCAGGATAGAAGCCCGATCCCGAGGCGCGCCAGCTCCCCTGGACATTGACAGAATTATAATAAAGCAGTCCGCCCTCCTTCTTACCCGGGCTCACTTCAGGGATGTCTCTTTCAATGATGCTCTTGTCAAATCCAATTCGACGATAGACATTAGGAAACGGGACGTGAGCGTCATCACTCATAATGCAATTGGTCCAAAGGCCAAGCTTCTCCGTCACCCCCTCTTCAGCGAGAGAGTCAAGATAGTAAGGACCGTCTTCATCAGAATTGAAATACATGACGTTGTATGAGCGCAGACCAATGGAGTAAATCCCATAGTCCGCCTTATCGGCATATTTCTTTTGGAACTCATCGTAATAGGCCGTGAAGACACCAGCTTCCATAGCGTCAATCATTTCTATGTAGATAGACTCTGCTTCAGAGATATCCTCGTCTTTGACATAGAGGCCCCGCTCTGTCGATATCTGGTAAACCCAACGGGTCGCGCTTCTATTCTTCTCAACGTCGTGAAGATGAAGAGAGACATAGCCAGAACCCAGCGGCTTGGCCATGTAGTGCTGAGGAAGGTAGGCATAGAGCAAGTCATCAAAGCGCTCTGAGTCGGGGGGAGAAGCAGGAGGATCAATGACGTCGTAGCGGCCTGAGATGCTGACAAGGTCAATCATTGGGTTGTAGCCGACTGAGGGAGGCGGTTGGCTGCCGGGGGTGTCGCGGTAGCGAGCGTTGTATTTCGAACGGAGTTCAAAGACCAGGGGCAAGCTCTCATCCCAGTGAAGATGATAGATCGGCGTGCCGCCAACATTGACACCAGAGCCACCGACGTCGTGAACAAAGCCAGGATCGTGAGGCTCTCGATTAAAGTATTTTTTGAGGGAGCGCCCCATGAACTCTTCGAGCTCATTGAAGCGTATTGGAAACTTATCTAATTGATTCAGTTTCTCGACGAGCTCAATCATGGTTGATGGATCAATCGCGAAATGTTCGTGCATCTGAAACTCTCCTCACAAGGTCTCTACTGGTCATTGATTTTAACACAGTCACTGACCAGAGCAGCTTCTGGCGCATCTCTTAGACTTGGCCGTCACTTGTGCTTTTGAGTGTATTGCAGAAAGCCCTTGTATAGCTTCCCTCGCTTCTTCTCGGGGAAGACCTCATTCATGATGTCTTCCGAGGATTTTCCTTCTCTCTTCAGCTTGTAGACTTTTTTCACCATCTTCTGAGCATGCTCCACGAGGAACTCCATGAAGACATAGGCATGAGCGTAGAAGGCGTTAAACACCGAGGCATCTTTAAATGTGTTCGGATTAGAGAACCAAATTTGTTTCAGGCTCCAAATCCATTTGCGACTGATGGCATCCTTGACAGAGCGAAAGTGATAGTCGAGGTCAACCTTTTGTAAACGGCCTTTCTTCACCTTCCCCGAGCGAAAATACTCGGCGAGCCCTTCTTCAAACCAAATGGGAAGGGGGTCGCATCCTTTCGGAACAATGTAAGACCACGCAAACTGATGAAAGCCTTCATGACTAAGTATTCCAAACAGCTCTTCAAGGTTCCGGCCGCGGTGAACAACAAGGGTGTTCTTATCGCGAAAGAAATAGCCCATAGTGTTCTCATTGAAGCTTGAGTTATTCTTCCGGCTCCACGCTGCGTAACCCTGTTTCGTTTGAAATGCAATGACCTTGGCTCGACCATTTTCACGAACAGCTTTATCGGGGAAGACCTTCTTATAAGTGCGGTGCATCGCTTCGAGAAAGCCCTTAACGGCCTTCGCTTCGCTGGCGCTCACATTCGTCTTCAGGTCATAGTTCTTCGTCTTGTATTCG
>JARGOJ010000878.1 GCA_029210225.1 Planctomycetota bacterium | reverse complement strand
GGTCAGGTAGAACCAAGAGATTCTCGGGAACAGCGGCAGTAGAGGTAAGAGCCAAATTAAATACCATGGGTGAACGACGGGAGAGAGGAAGAAAAAGAGGGCGAAAAAAGCAAACGCCGTCTCTGGCGCGGAGCGCTTCTTCCAGAGCTTTGCTAGTAACAAAATACCGATAAGGCCGATAACGACGAGCTTTGCAGGGAAGAGCAAGTATGTCAAGTTGGTCCCGAAGTCTTGCCCGGCGGGGTCTTTGAAAAGCGGCAGAATTGTTCGGCAGAACCAGGGCGAGAAGCCTGTTTTCATGAGCGCTGTGTCAATGAACCAAAAGCCCGAATCGTTAAAGCGCCAGCGTGTTCCGTAGCTTGACAGGGCGCTGGTCCAGCCAGTCTCCACAAACGGATAAAACGCGAGGGCGAGTAGCACAGGGCCGAGGAAAGCGTGGTGCCAGGCCAGCTTGCGTCGCCAAGACTCGAAGACCAGGGTGGGCAGAAAGACTATGGGCAGATACTTCGCGCCGATCGAAAACCACAGAGCGATGCTTGAGAGCCGTGTCTTCGAAGCTGAAAACGCGGCAAAGGCGAGCATGAGCAATGCCACAGGGACCGGCTCAAAGTGACCTTGTCCCGCAACCTCTAAGATCAATAGAGGATGCCAAAAATAGAGTAAAACCCACGCACCCGGCTTTTTCCTATCGCGAAGGGCTTTCACCACGAGTAGAGCAGTCGCTAGGTCGAAGAGGACGAAGATGCTCTTGATGGCGATGAACTTGCCGCCGAGGAAAGCAACAAGGACGAAGAGACCCTGCATTGTCGGCGGATAAATGGCTGGTATGTCTTTGTGATTGACGCCTAGCCAGATATCGTCTTGAAGGTGTGCCAACTCGGGAGAGTTGGGAGCAAGCACGAAGGGGTTGAAGCCATTGATAACGACTCGTCCTTCCCAGAGATATCGGTAGATATCGTCGGAGAGGGAGGGCTCTTGAAAGAGCATGATGGTTTTTTGACCAAGGCCGAGCGCCAGTATCAAAAGGATGAGGCTGCGTGCATCAGGCTTCTCGCTCTTTGCCAGGACCGTGAGAGAGCCGAGGTAGAGTGCGATGAGCCCGAAGTAATCAGCGATGCCGTAGGCGAGGGGAGCGCCCCGTAGATTTCCGAGACTTTTGATGTGCCACCAAAGGACGGCGCCAACAAGCCCAAAAAAGAATATCAGGGCATGGGAGGTTATTTGGGGGAAGATGAAGCTTCCCTTACTTTGGTGGCTACTCAACTCTGTCAGTCGGTTCTAAATGCGACGAGCCGCTATTTGGAGAGCTCAGTGTGGAGAGTGTCGCGTCCAAGTGGAGTGATCCAAATTTGGAAGGTCACCGTTTTCAGCTCATCGGGCATGAGGATCTTCGGGGAAGTGTTTGATAGGCCTCGCCCCTTCGTTCGCTGCAAAGACGAGACAACGTCTTCGAATGTAGCGTCTGGGTCGCCCATTCTCTGCATAGCGGTGTGAAGTTTGCCGATCGTAACTTGTGGTCTGGGATCCCGTTGAAAAGGCTTTGCTGTCAAAACCTTCAAAAACGCGATATCTAGGTCAGCCATAGACCCTCCTCGTTAGACGCAAGGTATCACTTGTAACGTCTTCTCGCAAGAGAGCAAATCTTGTCGACCTGACTTGTAAAAATTTGCGCGCAGTTCTCCAGTCCTGGTTCAAATGCCTGGATTTAGGGGTCTGGACGCGGGCTATATTCGCAGCAAAGGGCGATGTATTTCGTTTCGTCGGTGTCTCCCGTTAAAGTCAGTGGTCAGAAGACTTCTTCATCACCACTTAAGGGAGGTGTATATGGGGAATCGACAGCGCTCAGAATTGGAGCTTGTCGAGGTCCGCGGAATGAACCCTGGCTCAGGCGAGGGCGCAGATTCTTGGGTCACGGTGACCGTTCGAGGAGACCGAACGACGATAGAACGTTTGTTGGGTGATACTCTGGCATCGGTCAAGGTCACGACAAGGAAGGTCCATCGCAAGCCCTCCAAATCGACAGGGCCCAAGGACTCGAGCAAGAAGTTTCGCGACTTTTGGCGGAAACTTCAGCCAGGTCGTCGCAAAGGCTTGTTGGCGGCCGCATGTTTTCTCCACAAAACGGGACATCAACTCTTTTGCCGGTCTGAAATTGAGCACTTGCTCTCTTTTCTATCGGACAAAGAGCGGCCTATTCTTTCGCAGCGAAGTTTGATTCATCTTGCTCGAAGGGGTTTTATTGAGCGCAAAAAGCGCGGGGTCTATGCGGTTCAACCCTCCGGTTTAGCTTGTATTGAAGAGATTTCAAACCAGCGTGAACGGAAGCGTCCAAAGCGACAGAAAAAAGTTGTAAAGACCATTCAGACGACCATACGCCTCGATGGAATCTCGCCCTTTTTGAGGTCGGTTCCGTCCTCCACGCTTTGGCTCAAGACCTTGCTTTGTGGATATTTTTTACGCCGCTATTGTGGCGTAGAAGAGTTCAATCGGGAGATGATCGCGTCTTGCTTTCGCCGAGTCAGAGGGCTCCATGTCCCTGGGTCGTTGCCGGCGGTCCTCAGCCAAGTCTTATTCAAGCAATATGGCTACATTGAGCCCCGAGATTCCCGCGGCTTCTACACAATCACAGACGAGGCTTTTGAAGATTTACAGACCCGGGCCTACGTTCTCGCGGCGGAGCGAAAACTCGATCGCATCCGTTCCCCCGTTGACGAAGAGGTCACGAAACTCTCCAATCAAGACTCCCATCGAGCATCTGCTTGATCGTTCTAGGTAAAGAGAGAGAGTCTCCCTCATGCGTCGCCTGCTCTTTTGTGTCTTGAGTTTGTTCTTCATTTGCCAAAGCGCGGAGGCTCAGGAAGCCGCGCCAAAGCTTGTTTTTACGAAGAAACTCTACGATTTTCGAGAGACCGTTCAGGGCAAAACGGTCCACCATACCTTCACCTTTAAGAACATTGGGACCGCGCCATTAAAGATCTACAAAGTCGATCCTTCATGCGTCTGTGCCCTTCTTAAAAGCCCGAAAGAACCGATTGCTCCTGGTGAGTCAGGGGAAATTGAAGTCGCCTTTGAGACCGATGAGAAGATCGGCTTCCAAACGGTTTATGTCGTTGTATTCAGCAACGATTCTTCCCAGGCGGATCGAGGAGCAAATACCTCAGTGCTGCGAATTCGGGGTGAGATTCTCACGATGTACCGAATTCGGCCTCCGGTCCTTGGGATGGGACGCGTGACGAAAGGAGTGCCGTCGAAGCCTCGAATTGTCAACGTTGTAGCGAAGGGGAGCCGCAGCTTTAAGATCTTGAAGTTGTTAAAAAGCTCGCCGTACTACGATGTGAAGTGGGAGAAGAAGGGCGAGCAGTTCTCAATCTCGGTCACACTCAAGCCAGATGCTCCCATTGGGGAGGTCAATGTTGACCTCATTTTTCAGACTGACTTGAAGCGTCAGCCCAAGTTCCGAATCCCCGTCTACGCAACAATGGGGACCATTTACGAAACGCCTCCATTGATTCTCCTGGACCGAGGGAAACCCGGCCAGAAGGTGAACGTCACGGTGCTTCGATTTGACGGTTTAGGCTTGGAAGTGCTTGGAATTGACTACGATCGGACGCGCTTCACCATGGCGACCAAGGTCCTTCAGCCTGGGAAAAGAGTCAGCCTTTTGATGACCGTCCGAAAGGATGCGATTCCTGGACCTTTCTCTGGCCATGTCACATTGCGAATGGCGAACAAAGATCAGCCAATCATCAAGATTCCAGCCCTTGGAATGATTTACCCGAATCTCGAATTCGAACCCAAAGCCGTTTTTATAGAAAACGCTGCGAAATCCGGTGACAATCTGGCTAAAATTGAGATTGTTGGGGCGAAAAATGGGGCCAAAGACATCCTTGAGGCCGCGGTTGTGAATGGCCCGGCGAAGGTGACCCTTAAGTTCAATGGGCCACGTTGCTTTTTGATTGTCGAGGCGACAAAAGACTGTGCCAAGGGCGACTTCCAGAAGGCGTCTATTGTGGTCAAAACGAGCGTTGGCGGTCAAAAAACGATCAAGATTCCCTTCTTGTCTCGCTAAGAATTCAGCTTTCCGTGAGCGCTGCGAAGCT
>JARGOJ010000877.1 GCA_029210225.1 Planctomycetota bacterium | reverse complement strand
GCATAACAAGGGCGTCATTCACCGAGATCTCAAGCCTGCCAACATTCTCATTCGCAATCACGATGGCGCGCCATTAATTACTGACTTCGGCTTAGCCAAAGACCGGGATCTTGAAGCCTTGACCCGAACAGGGGAAGTGCTCGGGACACCAAGCTACATGGCTCCTGAACAATTTCTAGGAGAGCCCTGTTCCAGCCAAACCGACGTTTGGGCTTTTGCGGTCATTGCTTTTGAGCTGTTATCAGGGGGGCATCGTCCCTTTGCCGCAGAATCGTCTCTCGCTCTTGCCCAGAGAGCGATGTTGTCTGAGCCCAGCTCTTTGATTGGCTACAACAAGCTCTGCTCGATTGATGTTGAAACGGTCATCTTCAAAGCTCTGAGGAAAAAGGTCGAGGACCGTTATGAGAGCTGCGGGGAGTTCATTGAAGATTTCGGTCGGGCAGCTCGGGGGGAAGCGATACTCGGGCAACGCGAGGGCTTAGCAAAGCGCAAGGGGCGTTTGCTTTATCAGAAGCTCGGCGCAGTCGGCCTCCTCTTCCTCTGTGTCCTATTGGCGAGCCTCATCGCCCTGGCGGTCTACTTTTCACAGTTTGGCAAGAAGGCGCCCCCGAAGAAACTAGTCGCAGCGATTGAACGATTAAAGAGTCAGAGAGAGAGTTACCCTGCCCATTTCAATCAACATATCCTCGGACTGCTGGGCTCGGATCCCTGGGAAAACAAGCTTTGTTCTAAGTTGCATGGTGACGCTCAGATCGTCTCTGAGAATGCAAAGACACTTGCACACAAACGATTTGCGTTGCAGTTCTTACCTTGCGATCCAGCCATCCAAGACAAGTTAGAATTGACGAGAGAGCTCTCGGATGACGAGAGGGCGCTCTTCACGACCTATATATTCTTGCTCCAAGACAATTTCCAGAGAGCTAAAGAGGCGCTTGAAAGCAATGAATCGTCCGATTGGCTGCGCTCGCAACAGCTCTTATCTCTGTCGATCAATTACAAGCTGAACAACTATTCGGCTGCGCTCCCTCAATACAAATTACTCAACGCGATGAACCTGCCAAAAACAATGTCCAGGAGATTGAAGACCTATTCGCAGCTTCGCTCGCTGGAAGAGAACACTGGCAATGCACAAAGCATGCTGCTGCTTTTAAAAAACCAGCAAGCCGCAAAGAACACGCTCTTTTTTCAAGATTGGAACGAGCTCTCTCAGTGGCAATTCAAGCATTACTTTAATTCAGGAACAGCCGAACAACTTTATCAGTTTCACGAATTTCATCACAAGCTCGAATGTCAATTCCCGAGTATCAACCCGCTCAAGGTCACGAAAGCCCATTTAAAGCGGATGTTGCAGCTTGATAAAAATAAAAACTTAGAATATCGATTCATTCATTTACACTATCAATTGCAAGTTCTCGACAAGAATTACAAGCTACCGGATGCGTATAGCGACTACTGCGTTGACGGCCGCATCAGCCTCCCCAGAATACACACTTACACCCTGACTGCGCACACTCGAAAAGCAGACTACTCGAGCTTCCTAGAGTTGTTATTGTTCGCGTGTCGCTGCGGCATCTACGTGGACCAGTTCAATTATAGCGAATTCAAGAAGATCATTATTCAAGAGCAACTCTTAGAGAAGACCTACGCTCGACAAGGCTGGAACCCTTACGTAAAAGCCTGGCTCATTCTATATAAGCTCAAATTGCCTGGGGAAAGACGCAAAACAACAGCGCTCATCGATGAGCTCCTGTCCTCAAATAGATTGACGACTGTCTATAAAGCTCTCTTGCTCCACCGCCGCGTTGAAATTCACTACAACGCAAATGGGTCAATCCATGACAAAGAAAAGCGAGCTGTAAGAGAACGCTGCCTCAGCGATTTAATGAAGGCCTTTGCCTACGGGCTACCCAATATTCATAAAGCAACGATGCACTATCGTTTCTTCCTATCCTTTGGCTTATCCCAAAGCGAGCGGAAGGCGCAGAAAGCAGAGTTCCTTACTCAGCTCGAAGTATTCAGCGAGGCGTGCAAGAAACTCGTAGATAGTCAAGGCCCCGCGATCACTCAAACGAAAGACTCTGTTTACTTAATAAATTCAATTAGCGGTGACGACGTTGAGAAGGCGAAAGCTGCAATTATTCATGAACGGGCGCGTTACCACATGAGCATCGGCGAGCATCAAACAGCCGAGCCCTTGCTTCTCTCTATATACAAGGTCTATCCAAGCCACTCCATACTGAATGCTCTTGCTACAACCTTGATCGTGAACAAGAAAACGAAAATGATCAAAGAAGAGCTAACACCGTTCATCGAGGAAACATTGGCCTCACTCCCGAACGAGAAGCATAAAGAAAAGTTGACAACAATCCTCTCGAACTTAAATAAATACATGAAAGCCAGAGAGTAGTTATGTCCGCGCCGTCTGATCAGACTCAAAGCATTCCTGTTTTCCCCGGCTATACTGTCATAGACACTATTGGCGTCGGGGGTATGGGAGCGGTCTATAAAGCTGAAAAAGACAATGTCACCTACGCCCTCAAGACCATTCTCCCTGACTGCGTCAGCATAGAAACATTGGCTCGCTTTGAGAGAGAGGCCCTCGCTGCCGCCGCCGTTGATAAACACCCAAACATCGTCAGCGTTCACAAACTAGAATTAGACGCGAGCCCGCCGTACATAGTGATGGACTATGTTGAGGGCCAAGGGCTAGACCAACTCATCGAGGGTGGAAAGCCATGGTCCCCAGAGAGGGTGTTGGAGTTGCTAAAGCCGTTAGCGAGCGCCTTGGATCATATGCATAACAAGGGCGTCATTCACCGAGATCTCAAGCCTGCCAACATTCTCATTCGCGATCACGATAGCGCGCCATTAATTACTGACTTCGGCTTAGCCAAAGACGGGGATCTTGAAGCCTTGACCCGAACAGGGGAAATGCTCGGGACACCAAGCTACATGGCTCCGGAGCAATTTCTAGGCGAGACCTGTTCGAGCCAAACCGACGTCTGGGCCCTGGCTGTCATAGCTTTCGAAATACTATCCGGTGGGCATCGTCCCTTTGCCGCAAACTCCGCATTGGCCCTTGCTCAGAGGGCGATGTTGTCTGAGCCTGCATCTTTAACAAAGCTCAATAAGAACTGCCCAATTGATGTTGAAACGGTCATCTTCAAAGCTTTGAGGAAGAAGGTCGAGCATCGCTATGAGAGCTGTGGGGAGTTCATTGAAGATTTGGGGCGAGCGGTTCGGGGTGAAGCGATACTTGGTCGCCGTGAGGGCTTCGCGAAACGCAAGGGTCGGGCAGCCTATCAGAAGCTTGGTTTAACTGGGCTTGTCATGCTCATTATCTTGATCACAAGCTTGTTAGCCATCGGAGTCTACTTCTGGGATCAACGTAGAAATAGACCCTCAAAGAAGCTAAAACGCGCTATTGCCCACTTAAAGAAAGAGAAAGAAAAATACGGCGATCACTTCAAGCAACACATTCTCTGGCAGCTTGGAGCTGAGAATGCCATAAATGAATCCTGCCCAAAGTTTCATGAGGCTTCAGCGCTGGTCTATAAGAACTCTGGAAAGAAAGCAGGCAAAAAGCTCGCGCTGCATTACCTGCCATGCTATCCCGACGCTGAGCTTCGCGACAATTTGATCGCTGGCTTAACGACAGCTGAAGGAGCCTTTCTCAGGGCATTCTTGGAGTTTAAAAAGGGTCAATTTGAAGAGGCTTTGACGCTTTTAAAGGATGCCAATTCAGACGACCGACAACTTCGCTCAGCCTTCCTAAAATTTGCGATCCACTGCAAACGGGGAGATTACCGTGCGGCCCTCGCAAGTTACAACGGTATTCATGATTCCCTTGTCCCAACCTGGATCAAGAATCGCCTCAAGGCTCACGATCTCATTCGCCAGGTGAGAGGATATGAAATCACGAGCAGCAAACTCTCTGAATCGATCAAGGCGCACCAAAAGAACGGTGAACTGGACTTTTTGGAAGAGTGGCAGCTCGCAGCCAACAACTACTTTGATGAATTGACCGAGCGAGGAGTCCCGAAGGATCTACTCAGGTTCTATGAATATTACTATGAGCTGCGGTGTATCAATGGACGAAT
>JARGOJ010000011.1:18674-27179 GCA_029210225.1 Planctomycetota bacterium | reverse complement strand
GTTCTGGAAGACCGCTGCGGCCAACGGGGACGAGGACCATGATGAAGAGGACGACAATGAAGAAGACTCCGATATCGAAGAAGAAAAAGAGAGTCGACCGCTTCCAGTGATTTGCACCGAAGCTTTTAAGAAAGCTCATCCCAAAGGAAAAATTCAATCCACTGAGCGCCACTCCGAATACGTTCACACAATTTATGAAGTGGCCTTTCTGGAAGGAGACGAATTAAAGCACACAGCCATCGTTGATACCGGCGCGATTTTGGAACTCGAAGTCTCTATCAAAGTCAATCTGCTCCCAGCTGCGGTAAGCAAAGCCCTCGAAAGCCTGTTCGGAAAAGTCACAGTGGCGGCCGCAAACAAAGAAACAATCTGCGCAGAAATCCAGACTGTTCCCCTCAAAGAGAGCATTGTTTACTACGAAGCTCTGCTATCCCACGACGGCAAAGAAGCAGAGGCCGCTGTGATGCCCAACGGAGAGGTCCTCGCCAAAGCCGAATGGCACGAGCCCGAACACGACGACCATGATCACGACCATCCCCACGAAGATGACCGGGAAGAGGAAGACGACGAGGACGATGATTGAATCTTGCTCAGATCGGAGACAGTTCGTTCCTAGTCAATAAACGGGTAAGACTGTGAGTGTATAGGTCGCATTGGCAGTCTGCATTCATAAACTGAAATGACACTCCTAGAAGCTAACGAATTTCGAGCTTCGCCCCTAATTCTTCGAAGGCAGGCATCATCTCTTTCAACGCTGCTTTATTCTTTGAAATAGCCAGGATCGCTGGAACTCTCTCGAAGAAGTCTTTTCCATATCGAAGCCCGACCTTCTGGACTGTTCTTATCTGCTTAATAGCACCGATCTTCTTCGGTCCGCCGAAGGTCAACCACAGCGAATATAGCTGTGGGTCTTTCACCAAATCCTCAATCGCCTTCGCCCCCTCTTCTCCTATTTGATCGAGGATCGCCAGAAGCCAGGGAGCGTTCACCTGATCACGCATGGCACAGGCAATCTTCTCGCTCACACCGTCCCCGAGCGCAAGAAAGACTGCTGCGGCTCCGGGCACGCTTGAGGAATTTGGATCACCCATTCGTTCGATAAGAAGGGGAAGCGCCTTGTGCTTATTAGATTTCAGTTGACGAATGATGTCCTCTCGGAGACTGCGGTGACCGAGCTGATCGATCAACGCCAATAGTCCAACATCACCAATGCTTGCTAGTGTTTCAAGAATTGTCGACTTTGAGCGTGTTTCCTTTAGTAATCGGCGGGCAAGAGCTGGAACAGCAAATTGAGCGAGGGATCCAAGACGCTGCAAGCGTGCGCAAATCGCTTCATTCTCGGCTCCGAGTAAATCAAGCCACTCTTCAAACACGGTGCCTTCGATGCCTCTATCCTGTCTACGGAGCGCGAGGGCCAACCCATGGGCTGCGTCGTTGCTCTCTGGGTCTTGTCGGAGAGCACGATCGAGCTCTGCTAGGTCATCAGTCATGATTATGAATCCGTATGAGAAAGCTATGGGATTGGAAAAGCTCTCTAAGTGCCCAGCCAAGGTAACGAGGAGGGCTCCAGGTACACGAAATGAGCGCGCCAATTTCATGACGCGCTCATTTCTAGAATCGACTTGTTCGCTTCAACCCTCGGGAGGAGGGGGAGGAGCTTGTCCTGCAGGGGGTTGCCCAGCTGGAGGCTGTCCTTGAGGAGGATAACCAGGCTGTCCGCCTTGGGGAGGAGGATAACCGGGCGGAGGATATCCTGGAGGAGGATAACCGGGGTAGCCTGGATGTCCGCCTTGAGGAGGAGCTCCGGGAGGACCACCTGGGGCTCCGCCTTGGGGAGGCTGGCCGTGTTGTGGTGGATATCCGGGGGGTGGGTAGCCTGGGTGGCCGCCTTGAGGAGGATATCCGGGAGGAGGGTATCCTGGAGGAGGATATCCTGGAGGTGGGTAGCCGTATCCTGGAGGAGGATATCCTTGAGGTGGGTAGCCTTGGGGCTGCCCGCCCATATTGTTGCCCATCATGTTGGCCATGTTCATGCCCATGCCCATACCCATGCCGGCACCCATCATGCCACCCATGCCACTGCCAGGGTTCTTCGCGGCGTCGCCCATGGCGTTTGCGGCTTGGTATTGCATGTAGTTTTGCATGTTTCCGATGGCGCCCATTTCAGCGCGCTTATCGGCGGCTTTGGAGATGCTCTCGGGAACATTGATAGAGCTGAAGATGAAATCGTAGAGCTCGATGCCGTATTTCTCGAAGGCGTCTTTGGTGCCCGCTTTAATCGCGACCCCAAGGGCTCTCTTCATCGATTGAAGGTCGAGAACCGACTTGCCTTGCATTTGCTCGGCGATAATATCCCCGGCGTGAGAAACAATGACATCCTTGAACCAACGCTCGATGTCTTTTTGATCCTGACGTCCCTGAGTTCCAACAACGGTGTTGATGAACATCTTGGGATCAGTCACCCGAATCGCGAACTTACCGAAGCAACGAACACGAACGATACCGAAGTCGGAGTCGCGGAGCATGATGGGCTCTTTGGTGCCGAACTTCATGTCTCGGTGGGGCTTAAGGCTGACAAAATACACGGAGGCTTGAAACGGATTATCTGTGTATGCCAGGTTGAAGAGCTTCGAGACAACGGGAATGTTCTCGGTCGATAATGTGTGATTACCCGGACCAAGGACGTCCATAGCTTTTCCATTACGGAAAAACACAGCCGCCTGAGACTCCTGGACAATCGCTCGGGCGCCCATTTTTAGGTCGGCCATTCCCTGAGCGGGCATGCGCTGAACAACACCGGTACCGGCATTATCCTCCCACTTTAGAACCTCTATGCGCCAAGACATAGGCATTTCCTCTCATGTATAGATTTCACAGTTGAATCATTTGAAAAGACCGATGCGAGACCGGAATTTTCGGAAATCAGGATTTTGGGGCTTAGCCCATCTGGATGATTTTTTCACGCTGTCCAAAGTGATCTTCAACTCGATCGAGAGTTTTGAGAATCTCTTTGATCTTCTTCTTGAGCTTGTCTTTCTCTTCGAGAACGCTGCTTAGCTCGCCGATTTCACGGGCGATTTCGTCAGCGGCATCAACGAGGCCAAGGTCAAACTCATGGAGTCGACGAAGCTCTTCTTCGCCAACTGAAGAGGCGCCAAAGAGCTTCGCCGAACCGTATGCTGCGGAGCGAATTTTTTGGGCAACCTTATCAATACGATTGGTGATCTTCTCGAATTTCGGAAGAATCATCAAATCGCCACCCTCTTCCATGAACTCGTTGATGGCTTCTTGGACGGTATCTTTTTGCTCAAAAATGCGCTTTGAGACAAATTCTCTATGGATTCGATCGGCTTCTTGCCGCGCATCCCGATCAATGTAACCCCGATAACCGGGTAGTTTCTCGGTGAGGCGGTCTATGAAACCACGATTGTTCATAGCCTGGTTGTAGGCTTGAGACATGGCTTTCTCCCTGGGTGACAAACCGATTGGCGGATTCGACAATCGAGTCTATCGATTCGATTAAGAACAAAAGCTTTGAAAGCGAGCACTATGGTAACGCTGCGTTGTGGTACTCCGCAAGAGATTCTAAACGCTCATTCTGTTATGACGTCTTAAACTTGCCCTTGGGTGTATTTGTTCTCAAAGACCAATCTCTCCAGAGGAATCAACGCTCTCCTTGAAGAGCGTCGAAAAGAAGAAGCAGGAGTAAGGGCAATCCCACTCCTGCTTCGATTTGTGAATTTGTCGGTTGTCGGATCCGGTGAGTGATCCTGGATTCACTTATTTTTTGTGCTTCTCTTCGAGCTTCTTTTGGTAATCCTCGACGAGCTCTTCTTGAACGGAAACCGGCGCTTTTTCATAGCTACCGAATTCCATTGTGAACTCGCCTTTACCTTCTGTTGCTGAGCGAATGTTGCTTGAGTAGCTGAACATTTCGTTCAAAGGCACATCGCAGTCGATGACAGTGACTTGCTCGGGAGTCATGCTGGTTCCGGTCACCCGGCCACGACGACGCGTCAAGTCACCAAGAATACGACCTTGGAACTGCTCAGGAACTTCAACCTGGACATTCATGACTGGCTCAAGAACCTTTGGCTTGCACTTCTTATAGTTTTCACGAAGAGCCATGCGAGCTGCGGTCTTGAAAGCCATCTCTGAAGAGTCAACAGCGTGAGTCGCGCCGTCATCAATAGTGATCTTAACGCCCACGATAGGAGCGCCGATCAAGGAGCCTTCCTTCAAACTCTCGCGGAAGCCAGCTTCGACAGCCTTGAGATATTCTTTAGGAATGGATCCACCGGTGATCTTATCGATGAACTCAAACTCGCCTTCTTCGAGAGGCTCAATGATGCCTTCGAGCTTCGCGTATTGACCGCTACCACCCGTTTGCTTCTTGTGAGTATAAGTAAACTCAACAGGCTGAGTGATCGACTCGCGATAGCGAACTCGTGGCTGGCCTTCTTCGACAGGACACTTGTATTCGCGCTTGATACGCTCGATGTAAACCTCAAGGTGAAGCTCACCCATACCGGAGATCACAGTCTCAAGGGTCTCTTCATCGCGCTCAACGCGGAAGGTTGGGTCTTCCTTAGTAAAGCGGCTCAGAGCCTTCGAGAGGTTGGCTTCCATTTTCTTGTCGGTCACGACGATCGAGCGAGAAATCACAGGCTCAGGAACGTGCATAGTGCGCATCGAGAACTCAACGTCTGGACCGTGGAAGGTGTCACCAGACGCGCAATCGATTCCAAAGAGAGCAACAATCTGGCCCGCGCCGGATTCCTCAACATCGTCCATTTGATCGGAGTGCATGCGCATCAAACGTCCGACCTTATGCTTCTTGCCGGTGCGACTGTTATAGATCGTCTCACCTTTCTTAAGAATGCCTTGGTAGACGCGAGTGTATGTCAACTGACCGTAGGCGGTGTCAGAAAGCTTGAATGCGAGCGCACAAAGAGGCTTGCTCTCGTCTGTCTCAAGGGTAACCTGAGTCTCTTCACTGCCACTCCGGACGAAGGCTTTGTTTGAAACCTCCATTGGATTGGGCAAGTAACGACAAACTCCGTCAAGAAGCGCTTGAACGCCTTTGTTCCGGTAAGCAGATCCACAGAAGACAGGTGTGATCACCCGCTCCAATGTGCACTTGCGGATGAGGGCGTAAACGTCATCGTTGTTGATCGTCTCAGGAGCTTCGAGGAATTTCTCAGCCATATCTTCGTCGTAGTCGGCGAGCTGCTCGATCATCTTGCTGCGAGCTTCCTCAGCAGCGTCTTTGAACTGCTCGGGAATATCGACGACCTCGATGATTTCACCGTGATCACCCTTGTTGATGATCGATTTCATCTCGACAAGGTCGACGACGCCTTCGAAGTCATATCCACTTCCCATTGGGATTTGAACCATGACGGCGTTGTGATGCAATTTTTCGCGAAGCTGCTTTGTCACACCAAAGGCGTCTCCACCCTGACGGTCCATCTTATTAATGAACGCAACGCGAGGCACGTTATAGCGTCGCATCTGACGATCAACAGTCATCGACTGGCTTTGCACACCACCCACAGAACAGAGAACGAGTACAGCGCCATCCAAAACGGAGAGGGCTCGCTCAACTTCGATTGTGAAGTCAACGTGTCCAGGAGTGTCAATGATATTGATGAAGTAGTCTTGTTCAGCAAGCTTCCACTCACAAAAAGTCGCAGCGGACTGAATCGTGATGCCGCGCTCTTTTTCAAGCTCCATGGAGTCCATGGTTGCGCCAACACCGTCTTTTCCGCGCACTTCAGCGATGCGGTGAATCCGACCGGTGTAGTAGAGCATCCGCTCTGTGAGTGTGGTTTTTCCCGAGTCAATATGCGCGGAAATACCAATGTTTCTTAAATAGTCCAAACTTGTCATAACTTATATCCCTGTCTTGGGGACTATTAAGGGTGCTCTATGAAAGTATCCCGAACCTGATCGGGAACTCTCGACCAACGACACCCAGAGTTTTACTATCCTCGAAAGACGGGCCATTCGTCCTAGCTCGTCAAACTCACTGCGAAACTCTGAATCAATCTGGGTCTGCGACGCAATGGCGCCCTGAATCTATATTTGAGGCGGGATTATTGGCAATTTTGGCAATCTGTCAATTATTAAATAATGAAGTGTTTCTCAGCCCTTCTCCCCGAAGCCCAAGAAATAAACGCCCAAGGCAGTTTTCACCCCTTGGATAGCGACAATGTTTTTTCAAAAGACCCAAGCTCATCAACAGCTTTACAAAGTCATGACTCCTCTTTGAAACCTGAATCTGAGATGAAAACCTTAGTCTCCCTAGCCTCAGAGCCCGAGCGAAAAACTCCCCACTCTCACTGAACTCCACCGAATCCCAAAAATATCCGCCGCAAACAACCCATGAAGTCAGCCCACTCCGATTTCCCAAACGCCAAGCGACATCGAGCTAAAGCCATACAAGAAAGTCTCTTACGGCGCAGCACTCGTTTCAAAGCCCAAAAAGAAAGCTAGCCAAGCTCCCCCGAGATGGCCGCTTTTTTTTGGAGTTGAGGAAACCGAATCGACCTCGTCGCTTCTTACAATCCTTATATATATATCTAGGAAAACCGACGCGCAAAATCGGCCCGTTCTGCCATCTGCCACGACCATCTGCCAGCCTGTCACCAAGCTTTCTAGCCATTCTCCCTAGAAAGTGACGCATTGACAGCGCACTGCCAAAGCCTTCCGCCATGATGGCTCAAAAACAACGCCTAAAAAGACCAAACGCGCAACGAAGCTAAAATTTTCGTTTTGGCACGCTCTATGCTTAATAGCTCCCCGTCGTCAAAAACCCCTTACAAGTCAACAAAATCAATACATTGAAGGATATTACTATGTGGACAAATCGCTTTCACAACCCCGGACTCCTCTTTGGAAACAACCTCGGTGAATTCAAAGAAATCTTCGACGAGTTGACCTCCGCCGTCGGCACCGCGCCCCGCCAACCGATCCTCGACGTCTGGCAGAAAGACGACGAAGCCATTGTTCGCGCCGAACTGCCGGGCTTGAAAGTCGAAGATATCAAGCTCACTGTGCTCCGGGATGAGCTCACACTCGAAGGTCACAAAGCTCCAGAAACACTGGGCGAAGGAAGCAAGTATATCCAGCGAGAACGGCTCACTGGAGACTTCAAGCGCACCATCAAGCTCCCCTTCGAAATCGAGAATGGCGCGATCGAAGCCAAGTTCACCGACGGAATTCTCGAAGTGAAGTTGCCACGATCAGCCGCCGAAAAAGCCCGAAAAATCGACATTAAGTTGGGGTGAGGGTCTTCCCCTCATCTCACCCCTCACCACTCTTAGAACCCAAAGAAAATTAAGAAGGACAATCGCTATGAGCACCCAAGTTTTAGAAAACAGCTGCAACGCAGTCACTGACGCCAAAAAATCCGAAAAGAAAAGCCCACAACGAATCGTGAGTCCCAGAATCGACCTCTTTGAAACAGCCAACGGCTACGTCCTCCTCGCCGATCTTCCTGGTGTCAAGGGCGATCAGCTCGAGGTGACCGTCGAGAAAGACGTCCTCACCCTGGCTGGAAAGGTCGAGCTGCAAGATCGGGAGGGCTTCCGCCGAGTCTACAGCGACCGCCCTGTCACCAACTACCAAGGCCGCTTCAAGCTCCATAAAGATATCGACCGTGAGTCCATTGAAGCGGAGCTTAAGAACGGCGTGCTTAGGCTCACCCTCAAAAAAGTCGCCCCCGCTGTGAAAACCAGCATCGCAATCAAAACCTCATAAAGTCACGATCTCCAGCAACCCCTCCCGTGTTTTCCATACCCTCTGTTTTGTTAATTCTCCCAAGTGATTTGCTGGATCACTTGGGAGTGTCTTTTTTAAATCAGACCAGCTTTTGCCAATCCACCAAAGACACCGCCAGGTAAGAACCGAGCATGACACCCGCCGATAAGTGCGACACCGTGTGCATGATGTCTTCCCTGTGATAACTGCGGCGCCGGTGATACTTCACCTCATCTCGAATTCCGAAGAACAAGAACAACCCAGGCAAGGCAAGAAGCACATAATCCCGGGGCTCCAAAGGAAAGGTCAGCGGACGCGCCAAGATAAAGAGCGTGACAATAATCAAGGTCGTGATCCCATGGTTGATCGACTCCCCAATGGGAACAAAGGCTGTCCCGAAGTAGCTCCCAGTCAGCAATTTTTCGATACGAAAATGCTCGGCGAAGTCAACCAAGGACATAAACAGGTAAAGCGCCGCTGAAGGACAGAAAACACAGTTCAGAACCATCTCACCCGGATGCTTCGCCTCCCGAGTCAAACCCAGGGTCAAACCTAAAACAACCATGGCCACCATTCCCGACCAAAGCCATGTTGGAGCCTGGAGATGCTCCGGCAACTCGGTAAGATCTTTGAAGAGTTCAGGTTGCTCTTGAATACGCATTGTCACTCTCGATTTGTTGTGAGGTTTCTTCGTGGAGAACAACAACCAACGTGTCCTTCGCCTTATCAGATGGACCTTAG
>JARGOJ010000011.1:5234-18664 GCA_029210225.1 Planctomycetota bacterium | reverse complement strand
CGCCTGCTTAGAATCGTCCGCTGGACTTTAGGGGCGGTTTGGCTCTATCACGGTTTGGTTCCCAAAATCATCTTAAGACATCCCGACGAACAACAGCTGATTCGCGATGCCGGTTTGGGAGAAGAATGGGTCATTCCTATGGTTTTGCTAGGTGGCGCCATCGAGCTTGGCCTGGCCCTTATTGTCTTGGTCGTTCACAAGAAGTCTTGGCCCTTATACATGACCATCGTCTTCATGATCGCAGCGCTGCTCGGGGCGATTGTGAACTCACCGCAATATCTCGGCGCCGCTTTTAATCCGGTCACGCTGAACCTCTGCGTGATCGCCCTGTCCATCGTTGGAATAGAGCTAAGCCGGAGCGAGTCGAAAGACCCTAGCCCCGCAGCCTAGCGATCTCTAGTCCTCTGCTTCTTCCGGCAGCTCCGCGTTCACCAAGTTGTTCGCGTGAGCGTAGCTGCTAAAAGTTCCTGCATCCGTCCACCATCCATCGAGGATGCCGTAGGTCATCTCCTGACCCTTAATATAAGCGTTGTTGACGTCGGTGATCTCTAACTCTCCACGCCCTGACGGCTTGAGATTCCGAACGAAGTTAAAGACTCTGTTATCGTAGAAATAGATGCCGGTGACACAGTAATCGCTTTTCGGATTCTGAGGCTTCTCCTCGATGGAGACGATTTTGTCTCCAGATAGCTCCGCCACACCGTATCGCATGGGGTCGGGGACTTTTTTGAGGAGAATTCGGGCGCCGCATTCTTGTTTGGCGAAGCTGTCAACGTCCTCGGTGATCGAGCCCTGAAATATGTTATCGCCGAGAATCACAACCATTCGGCCATGGCCAACGAAGTCTTCAGCAAGACCAAGGGCCTGAGCAATCCCCCCGGCCTGGTCTTGAACCTTGTAAGTGAAGCGGCCGCCGAAGTCTTCTCCCGATCCAAGCAACTGAACAACCGCCCCCATATGCTCGGTGCCGGTGACTATAAGGATGTCTCTCACTCCAGCATTCAGGAGCTTTTTAATAGGATGAAAGATCATCGGCTCCCGGCCAATCGGAAGCAGGTGTTTGTTCGTCACTTTGGTTAAAGGAAAGAGTCGAGACCCGGTTCCTCCTGCTAAAACAATGCCTTTAATCACCGGAATGTCCTTACTATCAAGATCTGAGCCCTCGAAAGAAGAGCCAGAAGACCGCCGAGCAACACGACGAGTGACCAGATCTCGTTTGCCTGGGCCTCGTCTGCTTGGGCCTCAAAATACGAAGTATTCAGGGTAAGGTAAAGCTCCGTGACGATGCCTTCCTTGCCTTCTCCTATATTATTGATGGCCGAGGTCGTCCCGATCCGTCCTCTGAAGATTCGCTCTGGGCCTCTCATCCCTGGAAAACGGCAATAAGCTCAGGAGTCAGAAATGAGAACCCAGCCACCTTTTTTCAAGGGCCTCCATGCTCCGCCTTGCTCAAAGATAAGGTCTTCTATTAGAGTCTTGACCCAATCATCATCATTTTTGGCGGGATGCTGCTCTATTCAGAGCCATTCTTTCCCATAAACTCGCCACCCTCGCCCCGAATCAACGACTCCTGCCTTCCTTAGGCAAAGGAACATCCGCCCATGCGAGCACTTTTCCTCAAAACTCTCTCTCTCGGCCTTGTTCTCACACTCAGCGCCTGTAGCTCTAAGAAAGATCAAATCTTGCTCGGTCAAGATTGGGCTGTCAAGGCGCGCCAGAAAATCGCCCCCGCCCAATTTGAGATCAAGGCAACAGAGTTATCCGTCCGCTGGAAAGTCAAAGTCACCGGAGCTGAGGATGCTTGGGGAGTGAGTGAAGGGACCTTGGACGAAGCAGTCGGTCTTCCAAAGGGGACCAAGGTCGTCGCTCGAATACCGCCTGGGACAACGGTGCTCACCGACGAGATCGTCTTGAAAGACATCAACCTCGAAATCATTGGTAAGGGCAGCGATCTATCCCGCCTCTCTCTCAATGCTGGCCCGCGAGGCCTTATCCTCAAAGGCGGGAGCCTCACTATAAAGAACGTCACGGTGTCCTGCTATTCCTCGGAGGGGCTCACGGTCATCGGGGGAGACCTCCGGGCCAAAGGCGCAGTCTTTAACGGAGGGCGGCACGGCCTCTATCTCTCGGATGGCGACGCGATTATCAAGAGCTGCGTTTTCAACGGAAATGAGAGCGGCCTGGACTTGGGAAAGAAAACCAGCGTTGTCATTGAGAACTCCATCTTTCACGGCAACTGGGACGCTATAAGCGGCGAGAAACCGCGATCTCTCAAGATCCGTCGCTGCCTCATTCAAGACAGCATTCACTTCGCCTTTGATATGCGTTTTGGAGAAGAAACCTCTCTCGAAGAGTGCATCATCATTGGAAACTCAAGGATTGGCTGGACCGGCGCGCCCAAATTAGCCCCCATCAAGAACAACCTCCTTCAATATGACGCCTTTGAAGAGTATGGCGTTGATCAACGCATCAACTACCCCCTCGATCATGTCCGATCATTCCCTGGAGCCACACCCCGCGGGCTCCCCGACCGCTTCCCGACCCCGACCTTTATGCTTCACCTCAAGCGCTTTAAGACCCTCGGCACTGGCAAGAGCCTAAGAGAAACTCGCAACTTCGCCGACGACGAAGCAAACAAGTGCCTCGACCGCGCCGAAGAGCTGCTCAAAAATAAGGAATGGCGCAAGTCGACCATCCTCATTCAGGTTGCAAAGGGCTTCTCCCAACCCTACGACGCTTTGCAGAAGAAATACTCTCCTAAGATAGAGGAGCTTGAGAAAAAACTCGCGGCGGCTCGCAAAGCTTTGGCAGACGAGAAAAAGGAAGCGAAAGCGAAGAGAGAAGCTCGGGAGAAGGCCGCCAACGAAGCGGCGATAAAGCCGAAACCGGCAAAAGTAAAGCCTGTTGAGATAGAGCCTGCTAGGACCGTACCGGCCAAAAAAGGCACCGAGGACAAGGTTAAGAAAGCCGCTGAAGTCCCCGTCAAAAAAGCGCCGAAGTACAGCGCTCGCCTCAGCTCTCGATTCTTATTTTGACAAACGGCACTGTTTTTGTACTATTAAGCTATTGAAACAGTACTAAAACTGTGCGATTATCTCCGCACTGGTTGCATTGGGCAACACAGGGCATTTGTCGAGGGAGCGAGGACCCCATGCTATCACTCACCAAACGGGTCGATTACGGCTTGATTGCTTTGGCTGATTTGTGTGGTTCATCCAATCCTGTAAGCGCCAGAGATTTAGCCGAACGTCATCACGTCTCATTGCCGTTGTTGGCGAACGTTCTCAAAGATTTGTGTGCTTATGGGTTAGTGTCTTCGTCTCGGGGAAAGCGCGGAGGCTATCGCCTCATTGCAGACCCAGCATTTGTCACTGTGGAACAAGTCATTGAGGCTTTAGAAGGTCCTTTTCAACTGGCGGCTTGCACGGGCGCCGATCATGCAGCAGGGTGTGAAGTCTCCCTGAATTGCACGATCAAGTGGAGCGTCAACAAGATTCATGGCGCGGTCCAAAAGATACTTGGAACCGTCACGATTTCTGACATTGTCTCTCAAGCCCGAGTTGGTTCGAGTGAAGTGTTAGTCGATAAGGCTGGTGGCGACGTGGCTTTTCATGAGGTCCCGTTGAACCTAGAGGTTTAGTCGCAAAGAAATCGTCAATTCAAGGCAGCGCTTTGAATGGGTGACGTGGAAGTCGATCGGAACAGAAGTTTAGAACTTGTTATTTCCTCGGTCGTAGCCCAAAACGAACAAGGCAATAACGAAGAACGTTTGATGAGTGTGGAGACGGTCATGGCAAAGATGCCTATTTATCTGGACAATCACGCAACAACCCCCATGGACCCTCGGGTCTTCGAGGCTATGACGCCTTATTTCCTCGGGAGTTTTGGAAACGCGGCCAGCCGCAACCACGCCTTTGGTTGGGTCGCAGAGAAAGCTGTCGAGACAGCTCGCGAGCAAATCGCCGCGCTGATCGGCGCGAACTCAAAAGAGATCGTGTTCACCAGTGGCGCCACCGAGAGCGACAACATTGCCATCAAGGGCGTCATTGAGATGTATGCCGAAAAGGGCAATCACATTATCACCGCTAAGACCGAGCACAAGGCAGTCCTCGATACTTGCAAGTATCTTGAGCGCCTCGGTAAAGCAGAGGTCACTTACCTCGACCCAGACACAGACGGTCGTATCTCTGTCGAGAGCATCCAAGCTGCGATCACCGATAAAACCGTCCTCATTGCTGTCATGGCTGCCAACAACGAAATCGGCACCATCGCTCCTCTGAAAGAGATCGGCGCCCTGGCGAAAGAGAAGGGGATCTTCTTCTTCACTGACGCCGCTCAAGCTGTCGGCCGCATCCCTCTAGATGTCAACGAGCTCGGCATTGATATCATGGCTATTAGCGGTCACAAGATTTATGGTCCTAAGGGAATCGGCGCGCTTTATGTCCGCCGTCGTCGCCCTCGCGTCCGGTTGACTCCTGTGATTCATGGTGGTGGTCACGAGCGCGGCATGCGTTCGGGAACCTTGCCTGTTCCTCTCTGCGTCGGTCTCGGAAAAGCCTGTGAAATCGCCGGCGCCGAAATGGAAGAAGAGAACAAGCGAATCATCGCCCTTCGTGAAAAGCTACATCAGGGCATCCTTGAGAAGCTCGACTATGTGAGCCTCAACGGTCACCCTGAGCACCGCTTGCCAAACAACCTCAATATCTCTTTCGCCTATGTTGAGGGAGAAGGATTGATGATGGCCATGAAAGATTTGGCTGTCTCATCGGGATCGGCGTGCACCTCGGCGAGCCTTGAGCCTAGCTATGTGCTAAAGGCCCTCGGCGTCGGCGATGAGTTGGCCCACAGCTCCATTCGCTATGGCCTCGGACGCTTCACGACAGAAGAAGAGATCGACTTTGCGATCACGCAGTCTGTGGAAGCCGTCTCTAAGCTCCGAGAAATGAGCCCGCTCTACGAAATGGCTCAAGAGGGTATTGATTTAGCAACAGTTCAGTGGCAAGTTCCCCACGAATAAGTCACTGAGCGAGAATCTTACGAATTCAAACACACGAACGTTATTGACTCTGTCCAACACAGAGATTTATAGGAGAGAAACATGGCATACAGCGACAAGGTCTTAGACCACTTCAACAACCCAAGAAACGTTGGCTCCCTCAGCAAAGCAGATCCTGAGGTCGGAACCGGCGTTGTTGGCGCTCCTGAGTGCGGCGACGTTATGAAGCTTCAGCTCAAAGTGCGCGGCGATATCATCGAAGACGCTAAATTCAAAACCTTTGGCTGCGGCTCAGCGATTGCCTCATCCTCTTTGGCAACAGAGTGGGTTAAGGGCAAAACAATTGAAGAAGCGCTTCAAATCAAGAACACTCAAATCGTCGAAGAGCTCGCCCTTCCTCCCGTGAAGGTTCACTGCTCAGTTCTCGCCGAAGACGCTATTAAAGCAGCGATTGCCGACTATAAAAGCAAATCTGCAGCTGTTGTGACCGAAGAAGTCAAAGCTGACTGATTTCAGCCTCGTGAATGGAAGGAAGGCTCCATGACTACCCAAACGACACCGCAAGTCACCCTCTCTGATCGCGCGGCCATGGAAATTCGAAAGCTCGTCAAAGAGCGCACTCTCCCGGAAACCGCAGGATTGCGCTTTGGCCTCAAAGGCGGCGGTTGCTCAGGATTTGAGTATCGCTGCGAGATGGCCGCAAAACCAGACAAGTTCGACATGATCTATGAGTTTGATGACGCTCGCGTCTTCGTTGATCGTAAGTCGATTATTTTCCTCGAAAATACTCACATCGACTACAAGCGCGCGCTCATGGGTTCGGGCTTTCAGTTTAACAATCCCAACGCCACCGGTGAGTGTGGTTGTGGAACTTCCTTTGCCGTGTGAGGCCTGAAAACAGTGACTAACGCTTGGACTCTCTTAGAAGGAAGTGCTCTCCCCAGAGCATCTTCCTTTGCGTCGTTAAGTGCCTTTGCTCGGCTCGGCCTCGACGCCGACTTGGACATTGAATCAGCAAGCCTTGAGAAGAACTATATCGACCTCTCAAAGCGACTTCATCCTGATTTTCATACGTCCAAAGGCCCTCGGGAAATGACCCGAGCCATCGCCCTGACCGCCAGCCTCAACCAGGCCTACGGGATCCTCAAAGACCCCGTCCAACGATCAGAGCATCTCCTCAAAGAGCTCGGCGGCCCCAGCCCCGCCGATGATAAACGGACCCCCGGCAACTTCCTCATGGATATGCTCGAACTCCGCGAGACCTACGAAGAACATCGGGAAGCAAAGAATCTCGAAGCGATTCAGGCCATGCTTAACGACCTCGAACCTCAACGTGCGAAGGCCATGGATACTATTCGCGCTGCGTTTGAGAAGCACAAGCAAGGCTCAGAGCTCGATGTCAACAGCATTCGGGAACAATTGAACACCTTGAAATACTACGACAACCTCATTCAAGAACTGAAAGAGGCCCTCGGGATCGATTGAGCTGTCCCTGAGACCCAGTCGTTATGCAGTAGACGCCACGCCATGGTAAAACCCGTCTCCTGTAAACAGCTTTGAACAGCGCTCAAAAGCGTCATTCTTATACAGAGCGCGGATTCACTCGCCTCTGCCCAACCCCAAGAAAGCATCATCACGACTCGCATCGTCGATGGCTGATTGTTTTGTGAGAAAGACATGTCTGACCAAGCCAAAGAAACCGTCATTGGAATCGACCTTGGAACCACCAATAGCTTGGTGGCCCTCATGGACGATGGAAAAGCCGTCATCCTTCGAGAAAATGACAAGCGGATATTCGTCCCCTCAGTCGTATCCTTCGTTGATGGCCGCCCAATGGTTGGATCCGCAGCCCGTCTTCGCGCCCTAAGCCACCCAGAGCAGACCGTTCACTCTGTGAAGCGCCTCATGGGTCGGAAGATCGCCGACCTCGGAGAGAAAGCAAAGCTACTCCCCTACAAGCTCATTGAACAAGAGCAAGGCGACCGCAAGCTGCTCAGAATCAGCGTCGAGGACAAAGATTACTCCCCCGAAGAAATCTCGGGAATGATCTTGCGCAATCTCAAAGAGAGAGCCGAGCGCGCCCTCGGAAAACCTGTGGCCAAAGCCGTCATTACTGTGCCTGCTTACTTCGACGACTCCCAACGCCAGGCAACCCGCGACGCCGGGAAAATCGCCGGGCTTGAGGTCTTGAGAATCGTCAACGAGCCCACCGCCGCAGCCCTCGCTTACGGCCTTGGACAGACTCGCAAAGACGATCACACCGTCGCGGTTTACGACCTCGGTGGCGGAACCTTCGACATCTCTATTCTGAAGATTAGTGACGGCGTCTTCCGCGTCCTCTCAACCCACGGTGATACTTACCTGGGCGGCGACGACTTTGACATCGCCTTGATCCACTGTGTCGCCGATTCCATCTCCGAACAAATCGGCTTAGACGTCACCAAGGACCCCGCCCTTCTGACTCGCCTCAGAGACTCCGCCGAGGCCACCAAAAAACGCCTCACCGACGACGACTACGCCGCCTTCCGCCTCGAAGACGAAGAGCGCGGCAAGACCTATGAGTTCGACGTCAACAAAGCAGACTTCGAGACAATCATTGATCCGCTTGTGCAAAAGACCATCGATCACTGCGCAGAAGCCCTTAAGAACGCCAAGTTAAAGCCTTCAGATATCGACGAAGTCGTGCTGGTCGGCGGCTCCACCCGAGTCCCCCTTGTGCGCAAGAAACTCAAAGAGTTCTTTGGCAAAGAGCCTATGACCAGCCTCGACCCCGATGAAGCGGTCGCTCTTGGCGCTGCAGTTCAAGCGGACATCTTAGTCAGCGACGAAAAGAACATGTTGCTGCTCGACGTTGTTCCCCTCTCCCTCGGCATTGAAACTATGAATGGCGCTGTTTCGAAAATGATCATGCGAAACGATCCGGTGCCCGTCTTTAAGACTGAGAAGTTCACGACCTTCAAAGACAATCAGACCGCGGTCAACATTCATGTTCTTCAAGGAGAACGCGAGCTTGTCAAGCATTGCAAGTCCCTGGCCTATTTCCAGCTAAAGGGCCTTCCTCCTATGCCAGCAGGGCTCCCAAAAGTCAACGTGACCTTCTTAATCAACGCCGATGGCATCCTCACGGTGATGGCGGAAGAAGAGCGCTCAGGGGTGGAAGCCTCTGTTGAGGTGGTGCCTGTTCACGGAATGACCGAGGACGAATTGGACACCGTCGTTGAAGAATCGATCATTCACGCCATTTCTGATATCAAAGCGCACCGCTTGATTGACCTAAGAAATGAATCTCACATTGTTATTCGGGCGACTGAGAGAACCATTCGCGACGTTAAAGGCGTGGTGAGCGAAGAAGAGATGGCCGCAGCAATCAACGCTATGGATCACCTCAAGGGTCTCTTGGATACCGACGACGCCGAGGCCATCGCCAAGGCGCTCACCGATTTGAACACGGTCACAGAGCCCCTCGCCGATATCATTCTCGACCGAATTACCCGAGCCACAGTCCAGGGGAAAAAGCTCTCCGATTTTTAAGCTAAAGCGAGGTAAAACAGCCATGAAACTTCATTGGAATGACTCCGACGAGATTGGCTTTCAGCTGTACGAAAAATTCCCCGACATAGAGCCTCTCACCCTTCGATTCACAGACCTCCACAAGAAGGTCTGTGAACTTGGCGAATTTGCCGATGACCCAAAGGAGTCCAGCGAGGGTATCCTTGAGGCCATTCAAATGGCGTGGTTGGATGAGTGGAAGGAAGATCATGGTTAAAGAAGGACAGCTATTGCTGGCTGTGCTAGTCGTCAGTTTGATTGCAGGCTGCGGCTCCGACGACTTTGACGATATCTCCGATACTCCTCGGGCCGGAACAAAGAAGAGCAACGAATTAGATGATGCCTTTGAGAGGACTCCTCTAGAAATCCCGCTGCCCTACACTCCGGACGCCGTGAAGAAGGCGATGAAGGTCGGGCAGATAAGCATTTTCAAGACTCACCAGATCATCTATGCGCCGAAGAAAGAGGAAGAGTTCACCCTCTTCGAGAAAGAGATTTTAGAGGTTGGAGACAAATTCTTCAAAGCTCGCATCACGCCTTTAAATTGGGATACCGGGGCTCCTTTGGGCGAGTCAAAAGTGAACAAAGGCGCCTACGATCAGGCCAAAGTGACCTATTCACAGTTCAAAAAAGACGAGACACAAATCTTCGATCAGGACGTCGAGATGGCTGGGCGAGTTTGGAAAACCCGCGTCTATAAGAACCTCCAAGTCGTTGACTTCCAGGAGCAGCGGCTGACTATTTGGAACTCTCTGGAGTATCCTGGATTGACGTTAAAAATGGTCTTTAAGAGCCCTCGTCGCGCCACAGAAATCAAATTGGTCAAGTTTCACGACCCTAAGTAAAGTATCTTTGAGTCGTGCCAAACCTGGCTAAAGTCGTGTATCTGGACAAAGGCTGGCCTCATGGGCAATCCCATTCTCTTCGCCATACCGGCGTTCTTCATTCTGATCCTCGTTGAGTATTTCATCTCTCGCTGGATGAAACGCGACGTCTATCGATTGAACGACTCCATCAACGACATCAGCACAGGCATGCTCCAGCTGCTCTCAAGCGTCTTCTTCAAGGGCCTGATTGTTGGGGCTTACGTTTGGACCTATCACAAATCAAAAGAGTGGGGCATCGCCTTTGAGGTCCCGACGGACAACCCCTGGGCCTGGCTTGGATTGTTCCTCGGAGTGGACTTCTGCTACTACTGGTTCCACCGAGCCAGCCACCAAATGAACGCCCCCTGGGCCGCCCATGTCGTTCATCATCAAAGCGAGGAATACAATCTGAGCGTAGCGCTGCGACAGAGCACTTTTCAGAGTCTATTTAGCTGGGCCTTTTACATTCCCCTGGCGGTGCTCGGCTTTCCAGCCCTTATGACTTACCTGCTTCGGGCTGTTAATTCGCTTTATCAATTCTGGATTCACACCCGCCTGATTGGACGCATGGGGCCGCTCGAATGGGTCTTCAACACACCCTCTCACCATCGCGTTCACCACGCCCGTAATTTCAAGTATCTCGATAAGAACCACGCCGGCACATTGATTATCTGGGACCGGCTCTTTGGAACTTTTATGAAGGAGGAGGAAGAGCCGACTTATGGGGTGACCAAGGCTCTCAATAGTTGGAACCCGGTTTGGGCCAACCTCCACGCCTGGACTTACCTCTACGAGATGATGCGTCGAGCGCCGCGCTGGCAGGACAAGATTAAGATTTGGTTTATGCCTCCGGCTTGGGTTCCTGAAGGATTGGGGGAGTTAGAGCAACGAAGTGAGACGGACACGAAGAAATTCGATCCTCCTTCTCCATACCCCTTGAAGGTTTACGTCTTGGGTCACTTCGCAGTTTGCGTTGTCATCCTCACATGGTTTCTAGCGGTCTATGGCGGCGTGTTGGTCCCTGCCTATCAGGCCCCCCAAACGAAGCTTGTTGAGGTCGCGGAGCTGGTGCAACAATCCAGCAGCCTTGGATTGGGGCGAATTGCCCAAGATGGCTTATCGGCAGTTATGGTCAAAGATCAGGTCTGGTCATGGTCGGGTATTGTTGGGATGACGCTCTTTATCACAGTCTCCTTACTCAGCCTTGGTGGCTTGCTTGAGGGGGCCCGTTGGTCGCCCCTTTTTGAGTTTTTCCGCTTGCTCTTCTCAGCTTTCGCCTTATGCTTCCTAGCCCCAGATCTTTCCTGGAGCGTGGCGGCGGCCATACTGGCTTTAGGAATGATGGTTGTGTGGTTAACTTTGCTTGCTGAATGTCGAATGCACTTTCTCAGGAAGATGGAACCTCTCGCTCTGGACCGCGCCATCATGGAATTTGATGAATGGCATTCGCATAAAGAGGGGCGAGAGAAATTTCCTGTATCCGAGGGAGATAGCGCTTCAGCCATATTTGCCCAGCGTTGGGGCGCTCCAAAATAATTTGGTCTGGTGACAACCAGATTGGTACGAAACTTGACCAAGGGTCTTATGTCTGGATAATGGGCAACCCTTTTAAATACCCAAGATCCGGGCATGTTTAAACAAGTATTGAATCATTGATCGAGATGAGGCAACGCTGGAATGAGTGACTCAGAACAGATGAATAACAGCGAAACAAATGAAGATCCCGTTCTCGCAGAAGAAACCAAGGCTACAGAAGTAACCGAAGCGACGGATGCACCCGAAGCTGCGGCGACACCCGAAGCCGCGAGCGCGCCCGAAGCTGCCGAAACACCGGAAGCTGGGGAAGCACCTAAAACTGCGGACGCGCCGGAACTTGCCAAAGCACCCGAAGTCGCAGCGGACGCACAAGCGAGCGAGACTCCAGCCGATGCTCCTGCAGGCGAAGCAAGCGCTTCGGAGACCCCTGCCGGCGAAGGCGAAGCAAGCTTTCACTCTTCGACAACAGGTCAGCTCGAAGCATGGACCATGCCTGACGACGAAGAAGAGGAAGAAGAAGCCGAGCCCGCTGAGCCTCCAGAAGGTCAAATCACTCAGCAAGACGTCAAAGACTGCTTCCAGAGTGATGAAATGGACTGGGACGCTTACCGCCACATGCAAAAAGTGGCCGTCAGCTCCGACGCAAATCGTCGCGTCTTCGAATCTCACACCCTTGAGATCGACGAGTCTTCAAGCACAATGGCCGCCACGAAAAAAGGCGCCTGCCTCTATGTCCTCGGTAAAGTGAAAGATGCCAAGGAAACCTTAGAGAAAGCTCACCCCAAGAGCATCATGGCGTCCGTACTCCTCGGCCAATTACTCGAAGATGCTGAGAAATTCGTAGAAGCAAAAGAAGCCTACTCCTCCTCTTACAAAGCGCACCCCACGTCGAAGTCTTCTGTCTTCGGCCTCGTTAAGGTCCTCTACGTCCTCGGCGAGAAGAGCAACGCCGACGCGCTGCTTGAGAAATGCGTCATTGAGTTCGAAGACGATCCAGAGCTTCACTTCCTCAAGGGCTTCACTGAAGAGCTTGAAGGAGAGTATGACGCCGCTCGCGAAGAGTATGAGAAGGTTCTCGATAAAGACCCTGACCACGCTCGCGCCCTCTTCCGTCTCGGCCGTTACCACATGACATGGGGCGACGAAGACAAAGCTGTCGAATACTATGAGCGCTGCTGTTCACAGGTTCCAACCTATGGAAACGCCTTGATCAACCTCGGCCTGCTCTACGAAGACCGGAACAACTACGAAGATGCCTGCCGCTGCTACCAAACAGTGCTCAAGGCGATTCCCGATCACATCCGCGCCACAATGTTCCTTAAGGACGCCCTCGCGTCGAAGAGCATGTATTACGATGAAGAGCGCGAGCGCCGTCAAGATCGTCAGAACCAGGTCCTCAAAATTCCTGTGTCCGACTTCGAGCTCTCTGTTCGTAGCCGTAACTGCTTGAACAAAATGAACATCAAAACTCTCGGCGACCTCATGAACATGACTGAGCCTGAGCTCCTCGCTCACAAGAACTTCGGAGAGACAAGCTTGCTTGAAGTCAAGCAAATGCTCGCTCAGAAGGGCTTACGCCTTGGTCAAAACCGGGGTCAAACGAGCGGATTCGTCACACGCACTGGAACAACAAAGGCCCTTCCCAAGGAAGACGTCGTTAAGCAGTCTGTCGCGAACCTGGAGCTCTCCGTCCGTAGTCGCAATTGCATGAACCGCCTCGGGATCAAAACTCTCGAAGAGCTGCTGTCACGAAGTGAGCAGGAGTTGTTGGCGGCTAAGAACTTTGGCGAAACAAGCCTCAACGAAATCAAGTCAAGACTTTCAGAGCTTGGCCTGTCCCTTCGTCGTGGAGGACGGTGATCGCAAGCTTGCGAGACGCTGACTAATAAATGGAGTGAGGCGAGTTTTGAAGAGAGCTCGCCTCACTCCTTTTTTTCTGGGAAAAAGCACAGCGCGAGATTCGGCTTTTGTTAGGATGATGGAATAGCTTAAGGAGGTTGATTTCATGCTTGATTTTTTACGCGGGATCCTAGTTCGACGGAGCCCTATGGAGCTTGTCTTGGATGTCGGCGGCGTTGGTTTTCGGGTGATCGTCCCGATGTCGACAAGCGTCGCTGTGGGTCAGCTAAAATCAAACGAAGATAAGAGCAACCCAAGCCCTGTTCAATTGCTCATGCATGTTCAAGTAACGAGCACCGACCCTCAAATCAAGCTCTTTGGTTTCTACACAGAGAATGAGCGGCGCATGTTTGAGTTGCTGACGAGCGTGAAGGGTGTGGGTCCAGGCATGGCCGTGAAGGTCTTATCGGGGGCCTCTGTTGAAGAGCTGCGTGAAGCGATTCTCACACAGGACATACGGCGTTTGACGAAGGTCAAGGGAGTTGGTAAGAAGACCGCCGAGCGCATCCTCTTTGATCTGAAAGAGAAGGTCTTAGCCTTTGGCGATGCCAGCGACAACTTTGCGATCTTGAGTCCTGAGACAG
>JARGOJ010000011.1:0-5224 GCA_029210225.1 Planctomycetota bacterium | reverse complement strand
TGGTCAGCCGCGCCAGCCGCGGGACGCCACGCGTCGCGGCCTTCCTGTTGTTCAAGGCCTTCCTGATGGCGGCCCTTGGCTTTGATGCGAGAGAGAGTCGCAAAGCGGTGGATGCGGCGACGAAGAAGCTTGGTGAGACGGCGTCAAGTGAAGAGCTTGTGCGGCAGGCCTTGCAGGAAATCAGTTAGAACTTCCGCTTCCCCTCTTTCTTCTCTTCATCTTTTTTCTCGTCCTTCTTTCCGTCCGTCTCTGCTTCGGTGTATGAGCTCTCGATTCCAGAGATCTTGGTCTTTCCATTTATGCGGATGACTGTGGCCGTTAGATTGTATTTGAAGGCTGTGCGGTACCTTGTTTTGCTTGGTTCGCTGATACAGAGAATTGTCGCGCCGTTGGCTTGGGGCGTGATGCTCACCAAGACTTTGCCGCTCCCTAACTCTAGCGTTTCTTTTCGGGCCGTTTTTAGATCTTGGGCAAGGGCCCAATCGAGGCCGCTTTCACCAAGGCTTTTCGCGACGAGCTTGTGATATTGCACGCCGTTCATGGCGAGAGTATGGCGCGCTGGGGTCATGAACGCGCCACCGAGAGCGAGCAGCACCATAGAGGCTGCGAGGACCGTAAAGGTGAAAGCGCCGCCGCGCTCGCTCTTCCTCATTTGCTGCCGTGAATGCTTTAGATATTGTCTCATAGTCGGGCTCCCTTACCGTCTCTCGCCGACGAGTGTTTCAAACACCCAGTGATAGGTGATGTAATCGTCAACACGGGGATCAATAAGACTGGCGCGTCGGAACTTCGCGGTCACTTCGACGAGTGCTCGCCCCTTTGAGCGCTTGACTTTGAACTTGCAGTCGGACAAGCGAGGGAAGGGCTGTTCGAATTCGAAGGGCTTGGCGCCTGTTGTTTTTTGCTGGCGAACAAGCATGGTTTTATCTTTATTGTAAACCGAGGGCTTGGTCGTGTAGATGAAGTTCGTGTCACCCGAGCGCATCGAGAGGCCTCGGCCGTTGTCCTTGCTACTCAGGTCCCCTGATTTCGTCACGTCCGATGATAGCTGTTGGTAGAGCGCGTTGGACTGAGCAGCGATATCGCAGGACTGACTCTGACTTCGAACAGCTTTCTGAGTGGCGATTTCAAAGCTAAGAAGCAGTGTCAGAGAGACACTTACCAGGGAAATATAGGTCACCAATTCAATGAGTGTGAATGCTTGGCGAAAGCTTGGTCTTCTCATTGTGTACCTCGCTTCACAAGGGTGCTTAATTGAGCGGAGCTTGAGCGTTCGACGTCCCATCTCCATTCAACGAGGATCCGCATTTCTATGAAGCCGTCCTTGGCCGCGCCTTTAGCCGGTCGGACTTGAACCTTTGCGACGGCTCCCCGAATGACAGATTTCACAGCGGGATCATCAGTGATTTTCGTAAGTTCAGCCCAATCCGCGTCTTTTGCTTCGGCAGCTTTTTGAACAGCCTTCGCGTTCCATTGAGCGTCTTCATGAAGCTTATTCTTCTGTTGAATGAGAAGGTTACTCGCGCAGAAGATGGCCATCTGTCGCTGACGAGCAAACCTCAGCGTCTTTGATTTCACGGCGTTGAGCGAGGCCACCGAAACAAGGGTGGCGACCATGATAATCGTGCCGCAGAGGTAATCGACGAGGGCGAAACCTTTGTGAGACCGTCGACGTTTCAGTCTAGGCAGCATTTAGCTCACCTCTCTAAGGCTGACAACACGGAAGATTTCCTCAATTGTTGTTAGGCCTTTAGAAACTTTAATGAGGCCATCATGGACCATGGCTGTCCAATCTTTAGTCCCCATGTGTTTACGAATTTGACTGGTTTGCGCTTTGCTGAGAATCATGGAGCGGAGATCGTCGTCAATCTCAAGCAGCTCAGCGACCGGAATACGTCCACGATAGGCGGTGAAATCGCAGGCTTCGCAACCCTTTCCACGATGGAAAGTCGGTAGAGCGCGATCGCGCATGACGTGGGAGAAGAACTCCAACTTCGAGCGATCCGGTGAATACTCTTCTTTACAGGCCTGGCAGACTTTGCGAACCAAACGCTGCGCGATGACGCCGCTGAGGGCGGACGCAACAATGAACGGTTCAAGGCCCATGTTAATCAGGCGTGTCACCGTTTCACAAGCCGAGCCAGCGTGAATGGTGGACAACACAAGGTGTCCTGTCAACGCGGCGCGAAGCCCAACTTCGGCAGTTTCGGTGTCTCGAATCTCCCCAACCATGATGACTTCGGGGTCTTGTCGAAGAACGGCCGCGAGGCCGGACGCGAAGTCGAGTTTGGCGTTGCGGTCCACTTGCATTTGAGGGAAGAGACCGAATTCGTATTCGACGGGGTCCTCAATGGTGATCATCGAGGCGTAGTCGTCCATCTCTCGGACGATTTCAAGCATCAGTGAGTAGAGGGTTGTGGTCTTACCCGAGCCTGATGGTCCGGTGAGAAGAATCATACCGTTGAGGTCGAAGAGCATGCTGACAATACGCTTCACGACGTCGCGTTCGTAGCCCAGCTTATCGAGTTCGAAGGTCTCTTGAGACGACGAGAACATACGAAGGACCGCGTTCTCTCCACTGACGGTTGGGACAATAGAGACGCGGAGGTCTTGGGGTTTCCCTCCGACATTGTAGGTGATGCGTCCTTCTTGGACAATGGATCGCTGGTGAGAGATGAGGTCGGCGAGCACTTTGATGCGGCTGATAAGTTGATCGTGGAGTGTTGCTGGGAGGACCGCAAGCTCTTGGAAGCAGCCGTCGACACGGCAGCGAATACGAATCCCCCGCTTGGTCGGTTCGATATGAATGTCGCTGGTCTTCAGCATGATGGCTTTTTGAATGAGGATGTCGGTCAATTCAGAGATTCGGAAGTCGCTGGTCGCTACTCTGTCGCGCAAATATTTATCGACGGCTCCGATAGACATTTTTTCGAGTTCAGCAAGATCCATGGATCGGTCCCTATTCTGTTGGTGTCGAGATCAGCGAAGAGGAGTCTGAAAGATCAAGCAAACTTGGACATTTGTGTCAGGGGAACAATGGTCGCGAGGACTAGGAAGAGGACGATACCGGCCATAAACACAAGCATCATTGGGCTCAGCATTTTGGTGACGAAGATCGTCAAGCTTTCAACTTCCGCTTCGAATTCTGACGCGAGCTCTTTGAGCGCGTCTTCCACGATACCCTTTTCCTCAGCCATCTGAAGTTTCCAGACCATAGTGTCTGGGAAGACGCCTCCAGAGGCGAGGTTCCGTGAAAAGGAGCCTCCTTCTTCAACAGCGACGGTGAGTTCTTGAAGCTTCTTCTTGACGCGGTTTTCTCCAACAATGTTTGTTGCAAGACGCAGTGTATTCACCATGGAGACGCCGTTGACGAGGAGCTCACGCATGGTTCGGGTCAACTTCATGAGCGTGGCGCGGTGGAAGAGCTTGCCGAATAGGGGAAGCCGGAAGAGGATGTCGTCGTAAGAGTCGCCCATTTTTATGAAGGTTCGGACCGCTGAAACGACGGCAATGACAAGGATGACGACCAAGGGGATAGAAATCCAGGGGATGAGCGCTACGGTACTAAGCTTGAACACGACAAGGGTGTACCAGGGAAGCGAATCGGTCATATCCAAACCGGAGCTGCTTCCACCAATAAGCTCCTTCATAATCGGGACAATTTTTGTGAGGAAAGCGATGACAAAAATGATGATTCCCGAGCAAATAATCGCGGGATACATGAGGGCGGAGAAGATCTGATTCTTGATCTTCATCATTGCTTCGGAGTATGTCGTCAACTCTTCCAAAATCGCAGCGAGGTTGCCAGAAGCCTCACCCGAGCGAAGCACTTCGAGGTAGAGCTTCGAGAAAGAATCTGGGAACTTCCCCAGCGCACTACTCAAAGTGACACCCTCTTCGAGGTCTCTTTGGATGCTTTGTAGGACTTGTTTAAATGCTCCATCCTCAACTTCTTTCGCCAGGATTTTGACTCCTTTGGCGAGAGGCATGTTCAACCGGGCCATAGAGGCCAACTGCCTGTTTAGGAAGAGAATTTGATGGTCATGCAACTTTGATGAGGACGTTTTTGAGACTGTGTTTTCAGCCATGTTCCCTGCAGACCTCGTAATCTGAAGCTCGAAAAAAGTGGAGCGAGATGGCACCGAATCTAAAGACTCGTGAGATTCTAACTTAGAAGCCCAGACAAAGAAACTATGAGCTTGACTATTGAATGAGGTACTGCAAAGAACTTTTCATTTATTCCCCCAGCGCTCCTTCCTCGACGACGTTTTTTTCCAGCCCTACGCAAAGGCTTGGAGTCCTACTTAACCATCATTTTTCGCAGCTCTCTGGACTTTCCATAAGATGTCACGTTGAAGGGGAGGGATCTCCGTGTTACGTTGTGATTCTTGTCTTTTATTATTGGCGGCACGGTTCTCTTCGCGGCGTCCCCAATAGTGAATTGCAAAGGCAACAAATCATGCGAACATAAGTATTTGCGCACACGAAAAGGCTTTGAGTCTTTCCTAATCAAAGAAACTCTCCCGAGGATAGCAATGCCTGACGAGTTTAATTTCGATTTTGGTAACCCAGGGAACGCTCCTGGGGGTCCCCCTGGGGGCGCGCCCGATCCATTTGGAGGCTTCGGCGCCAATCCCTTCGGCGGCCCAGCAGGAGCTCCTCCCGGCGGCCAAGCCCCCAATCCTTTTGGGGGTCCTCCACCCGGTGGCCAAGCCCCAAACCCTTTCGGTGCTCAGGCTCCTCAAAATCCTCCTCCAGGACAAGCTCCAAATCCATTCGGTGGCGGCGGCGCTCCTGGCGCAGACCCCTTCGGTGGCGGAGCAGACCCTTTCGGCGGCGCTCCAGCGGGCGCTCCCGGCGCAGACCCTTTCGGTGGCGGAGCAGATCCATTTGGTGGACCTCCAATGGGCGGCCCTCCTCCCGGATCAGGCGCCCACAATCCACCAGTCTCCGGTCCTCCTCCAGGATCTGGCCCCATGTCCGCTCCTGGTGCAGACCCCTTCGGCGGACCCAATCCTTTTGGCGGCGATCCTTTTGGCGGCGATCCGTTTGGTGGTGGTGGCGGCAACGCCCCAGCCATTCCACCTGCTCCCGCTCCCGCTCCTGCTGCAGCCCCTCCACCAGCCAACGACCCCTTCGGAGGTGACCTCTTCGGCGCTGGCGACCCCTTTGGTGGTGCTCCAGCTCCAGCTCCAGCTCCAGCACCTGCACCGCCCCCACCTGC
>JARGOJ010000876.1 GCA_029210225.1 Planctomycetota bacterium | reverse complement strand
GTTGTTCTTGGCCAGGGTTCGAGATGCCGCGCACGACCACGCTATTAATTATCACCGTGATTTGCGCCGCAAGCGCTTCTTAAAGTCTGGTCTCGACGAAATCCCTGGGGTTGGTCCAGGCCGTAAGAAGGCGTTACTTCGGCACTTTGGTAACCTCTCGGAAATCCGCAAGGCTGACATTGAGACCTTGGGAAAGGCCCCAGGGATCTCTGCCAAAGTCGCCAAGGCCATCTTTGAGTTCTTCCAAGAGAACTGATAGAGTGCGGACGTTCACTCCTCTCCCACAGCCGTCCTGAAACACACTCAACAGTTTTGGACGAATGTTCATCCTCACTTTTAATTGGCAAGGAAAGCTCCTGTGACTCGACCATTCCTGACTGCGCTCTCGCTCATTTTCTTCTCATCATCCCTTGCTTTTGCCCAGGGAACAACGTCAAAACCCGCCCAGGGAACGGCCGAAAAACCAGCGAAGAAAATCTGCCATGCTTATAAGTTGCACATTGACACGAAAGTGAAGATTAAAATCAACGGACAGGAGGTTCTCCTCGATAGCCCAACGACTGCGCACTATGTCAATGAAGGAAGTCCAAGCAAATATAGCGTTCAGTTGAGCCGGTTAATCCTCACGGTCACGGTCGATGGCAACGAAAACTCTCATATGGATATGTCTAAAGACCGTATGAAGATACGACGGAGCGGAAAGGAGCAGATAATCGCCTTCGGCGAGGGCAATGCACAGTTGAAAGCTCTTCTCAAAGCAAATTTCCATCAGGCTATGGCGACCATAACCACTGATAAAGCTGGGAAAGAGCTGTCACGAACGGTTCCGAAGCCGAATCCATCCACCCGTATGCTCTCAGGCATCCTGCACAACATTCGTTGGTTTCACGTTGGCTTTGCAGCGGAGAAGACTTGGACTGAGACTCGTGAATTCGATCTGGGCAAGGGTGGCACTATCTCCGGTCCTATCGTTTTCACAAAACAGGACAAAAAAGACGCCCAAGGAAACACAGTCGTCAAATTGAGCGGAAAAATGTCCAAGAAGTCAATTAAGACGCCGACCGGCACTCTGGAGAGTGTTAGTTATCTCTTCGAGGGTCATCAATCTTACGATGAGAAGCGAAAAATATGGGTCAGCGGTCAAACAACGGTCAAAGCGACCTATAAAATGATGACACCCCAAGGAAAAGCCGACTCAAGTGGCACAATCATCCTGACGCTGTCTATGCCGAAAAATGAGAAATAGCCTTTAGGGCTTTTGCCTCTATCAATCATTGATACACAGAACTATAGCCGGTTGATTTAGAATGCTCAGCCGGGTTGTTCACGTACAGTGCCATCTAGATAAATCCTGCGTTTTAGAGGATACACTCCGCTCATTTCTGATAGTTTGTCCTGTAAAGATTGACCAAGCTCACGTTATTTTCTAAAGGATGTTCACTGTGACAAAACAGCTTATCGTCGGCCTCGCCTTGTGCCTATCCGTTTATTCCCAAAGCCATGCGCAGGACAATGCTGCGACGGCCCAGGCCAGGAAGGTCAATTATCTGGTCACCATTGATAGTGATATCAAGATGAAAAAGGCGGGCAAGACCAACGCCCTCAAGGTCAGGACTCGCGTTCATTATTCGAACATTCAATTGAGCGAAAAAATAGAAGTCCGCTTGAAAAAGCTCTGGGTTCAAAGCGATGCCAACAAGCGTGAAGTCATATTCTTCGAGTTGAGCAAAGACGTCCTCAAGATCAGAGACGCTGGAGAACTCATAGAAATAAAACCTGGAGAGGAAGAAGAGTTGAATGAGGTCTTCGCCTCATTTTCAAAACCCGCCGGCACTGTGACCCTCGACAAGAACGGAGCAGAAGTCAGCCGCCAAGCCTCACAAGAAGACAACGACTTCATTGGATTCAATTCAATCCTTCGAAACACACGTTGGTTTCATCCTCGTCATCCAATAGAAAAAACCTGGACCGAGACTCGAGAATTTGACATGGGAGAAGGCCGCAGTATCAAGGGTCCAATCACATTCACAAAGTTGAATAAAAAGAACGCAAAGGGTCATACCGAAATAAAGCTAAGCGGCATCATGACCAAGAAAGCGGCTAAGACTGAAACAGCCACTTACAGCAATGTCAAATATGTTTTTGAAGGATCTCAGTCCTTTGACGAAAAGCGCAAGATTTGGGTCAACGGGATAACAAAGGTCAAATTCTCCTGCCAAGTATTGACTGCTAAAGGCTTGTTCGACACTTCGGGCACAATGCATCTAAAATTGAAGATAGAAAAGCCTGGAGAGAAAGACACGAAGCCTCTAAAAGCAGCTGATCCTCAGAAGAAACCTGGTCAAAACACGAAAGCTAAGAAATCCACCTATTCATATAAAATGAGATTGAAAACCGATTTAACCTTGGTGGTCGGCAAGCAACAAATCCACTTATCCACACCAAGTCAGTTCAGCTATCAAAACACAGTCTCTAACGACAAGCGAATTGTTCAACTCAACGAGATAGTCGTCTCAATTGTTAACAACAAGAAGCAGACGATGTATATCAAAATGAACAAAGACGTCTACAAAGCTCGTGAAGGCGAGAAGAAGCATGACTTCACCTATGAAAACGCAAGCGAGATCATCCGAGATATCCTCTATTCTATGTTTCGCGTCCCAATTGCCACGATCACTGTTGACAAAACTGGCCGCGAGCTCAAGCGCAAGCTCGCAAAAGACAGCAGGAGCCCTGTCAAACTCTCGGGCATGATCCTCAACGTTCGCTGGTTTCATGCTCCTTTCCTCGACAAAAAGACCTGGACGGAGACACGGACTTTTGACATGGGCAAAGGAGGCGGCTTGACTGGACCCTTGACCTTCACGAAACAGGACAAGAAAGATGCTCAGGGAAACACCGTTGTCAAAGTCACAGGCACCATCAAAAAAGACAAGGCCCAAACCCAAAGAGGAACTCTCTCTAATATCGTCTATGTCTTTGAAGGAACTCAGTCCTTTGACGAGAAACGCAAGATTTGGGTCAGCGGGATAACAAAAGTCAATGTCGCCTATGAAATGAAAACGACCACATTTACCATGAAAACAACAGGAACGATGACTCTGAAATTGTCTATGGCGAAGGCAAAATAGCGTCCGCCGTTCCCGTCCATTCGCTATCGGGACCCGCCCATTTCTCAGGAAAAACTGGTAAACTACAATCACTCGAATCACAACAATAGCCGCGCGATCGAATATCTGACTGCTGGCTGCTTTCTAGTGAGGAAAACCCCAGTGACCCGACGATTCCTATTGACTTTAGCCATCACTATATTTTCTTCGTCACTTGCTTTCGCTCAGGAAGCTCCGTCGAAGTCTCGTCACTCCTATGAGCTGTCTGTCAACACAACAATGAAATACAAGGCAAAGGGGAAGGAATATCTTCAATATGCTCCCATGACATTTCATTATGACAATGAACATTCAGGCTCCAATATCACCGTTCATTTCACTGAAATTGATTACATTCTGAGAGAGAATGGGAAGCAAGCCTTACGACTCAACATGGATAAAGATCACTGTTATCTAGAGGAGCCTGGCAAAAAACAACGCTTCGAATATGCGACAGCGAGCCAAGGAATCCGCGGTCTCATGGACGCCATCTTCCGCGTCCCTCTCGCCAAGATCACCGTCGACAAGGAAGGAAAAGAACTCACGCGCAAGGTCAGTAAAGAAAGTGATCAGGGCAAATCCTTCGACGCGACAATCCACAACGCTCGTTGGTTTCACCCTCGCTTCTCGGCCACTGAGAAGAAATGGGTTCTGACCCGGACTTTTGATATTCGCAATCGAGGAACCCTAACCGGCCCATTCACTTACACGAAGCAAGATAAAAAAGACGCCGCGGGCAACACTCTCGTCAAATTTATTGGAGTCTTGTCGAAAGAGGCTGTCGACACTGAGCGAGGCAAACTCAAAAATCTCCAGTACATTATTCAAGGGACACAGGCCTACGACGAGAAACGCAAAATTTGGGTCAGCGGCAAAACTAAGGTTCTATTCACCTATGAGTTAGCCAATTCCACTTGCGAAGGCACCATGAACCTTGAACTGAAGCTTAAGGCTCAGG
>JARGOJ010000010.1:11622-27219 GCA_029210225.1 Planctomycetota bacterium | reverse complement strand
CCGGCCAGACGCCGCCTAAAGACTAGGCGTGATTGGCACTTTGCGATGAATTTTTGAAGAGGATCTTGCTTATCCATAGTCAATCCTAAGAAAGCACTAGTCTTTCTTCTTTTTGTCCTTCTTCTTTTCGTCTGGCTTAGAGTCTTTTTTGGCGGCGTCTTTGTTTGTATCTGCCTTCTTTGCTGCGGCGTCATCCTTCTTCGTCCAAGGACGAACGTAGATTGTAACGGGCGTGAAGCGCTTCGGTAAAACGGGCGCGTTTGGCAAGAAGGCCGTGTCGTCACCTCCTTCGAGGAGGGGCGTGTCGAGTATGGCGTCGGGATCGTGGAAGAGAACGGCGACGTTGCCGCTGTGCTTGGCGGCGAAGACGCGCTTCTTCTTATCGAAGTTTGGCGGTGCGGGGACTTCAATCTGTCGGGATCCGGTAAAGACGAAGCCAGCGCGCTTCATCGTCTTTTCGGTGTGACGGTTCAACACGAGGTCTTCAACTCGATGCCGGACCTTAACTCCGCCTTTAAAACCGCGTTGACATTTTTTACACCAACCTTGTCCTGAGCGCTCGGCGAGGTAGCAGTCTCGGCAATCCAAGTCACCGTGGTTGACCGCGCCTTCACAATGCGTCTCGCGTTTGCCGTCTTTGAACTTTTTACATTCGACGCACTCACGTGTGAAGTGCCCGTTGCAGGTGCGGAGCCAACACTTTTTGCAAGTGACTCGGCGTTCCCAGCGCTGGCCTTGAAGACAGTTTTCACACCAACCGCCGTCGTCCTTGGCTTTGATTTGAACGCAGGTTTTACAGTCCATAGGATTCTTATGAAGCTTGCACGCGCCTTTGAAGCAGGCGGCGCAGAGGATCATGCGCTTCTTCTCGGTCCACTCGACCTCAATGACCACCTTGCTGCCTTTATCGAGGGCTTTCACTTCGCCAAAGGTCTTCACTTGGGGGACCGGCTTGAGGCCAAAGAGGAGAAGGCCGAGTTGGAGGTGTTCTGCAGCGCAATTGAGGAGAAGAAGGCTTTCGTGAGTCTTGCCCTTCTTGGTGCAGGCGAGCACTTCGAGCTGAGACGACTTCTGACGACAAATGAATCCTTCGATCTCGATGAGTTTTTCGGTCCGATGGATATTGATACCGGGGAGCTTGGTGACGGTTTTTTTTCCGTCCCCTGGCTTTTTGGATTTCGGCTTGTCCCCTGGCTTCTCGTCTTGCTTCTTGGCTTTTTTCTCATCTTGCTTGGGCTTTTCCTGTGCAAGGAGTGAGCTCGCCGAGAGCAAAGCGATGAAAGTTGTCACAATCGCGGCCGAACGTTTCATAATATTTCCTTAATATGGAATCAGGAAGAGTCCAAGGGCGATCCTAAACCATGTTATTGACAAGGTTTTAACAAATGTCGGGCCAATGAATTTAACGTTTTTCTGCAAGGCGGCGGGACTTACGGCGGTAGGAACCCCTAGCAACTGTTCTTGCATGTTTGCCTGGACCGCTCCTGACCAGTTCTTTGCCACCCTGGTCAGGAGTTGACCAGATATACTTCTGCGGAAGTCGAGGAAAAAGTCGCTATGAATAAAGCGGTCATGGACATGGCCCAACGCATTATTGATGCCTTGGAGAAAGCTAATGAACTTGAATCGGATCTCTCAGTGCTACTAGAGAAAGAGACCAAGACCATGGAATCTTTAGAGACTGGTCGCCGATTTGATGCGGGCTTTGTTGAACAACAAGGTCGCCTCGTTCAATTTTTAGAGAAGGCGCTTAGCAATGTAGAGCAGACACAGAACTTGCTAGACGAAACCGTCGAGTTTTACGAAGAGCATGTTGAACCGCGTTGAACGTTGACAAGGGCTCTTTTGGGGTCGAAACTATATGAACGACTGCGCGTTCATCCATCCGTGAGATAGTCGTGATGGTTCAAATTGGGAGGGGCGTTTATGTCCGAAAAGAAAAGTGATTGGCTTTTTGGAGCCACTGGGCTCGATGGGATTCGAAGCGAGAGCGAACGAATGCCAGGGGCTCGGGAACCGGGTTCCGATAAGCCCAAAGAAGCTCCCATAGAATCGAACAAAGACGCCGCTGAGGTCGATCGGGTGGCGGAAACCGAAGTCATCGACCTCACAGAAATCGACCAGATGCGCGGTGAAGCCGGCAGTGCAAATGCCACTGCTTCAGATGCCAGCAGCGAACCGCTGATCAGCATGGACTTGGTTCCTGGCCCGCTCGATATAGATTTACCCCCGCCGATTCCGCCACTGTCCTCCGAGTCAGCCCAAGAAGAATTCGATGCGCCCGTTCCGACCTTTGAAGCAAGCCCCTCTCAGCCAATTTCCATCTCGGTTGACAATCCCTTCGCAGCCCCCATCCCCGAAATCAACCCAGGTCAGGGCGACGAGGAGGAACTCGAAGCGATCAGCCCGGCCGAGGCTGCTGAGATGTTTGGCGGCGGCACCACTATTGAGAACACGCCGACTGAGCACTTAAGCCGAGACTCTGAAGAACTTCCCGCGCTGTCTCAAGAAGAGCTTCTGGAGATGATGGACAGTCGATCGACGCCCCGTCCCCAAGCAGTGCTTGTCCCTCAGGCTTCGAGCCTGAGTCGCGATTCTGAAGAGCTCGAAGCGATTAGCCCCGAAGAAGCCGCAGCCATGCTCGGTATGGATGCCACGAAGAGGGCTCCTGGGCCCAAAGGAAACAGCTCTGACGACAATCTTGTGAACCTCGTCCAGGAAAACTCGAAGCAGATCACCCTCCGGAAGCTCGCGAAGCAGGGCCGCAAAAACGTTCGCATGATGGAGATGAAGGACATCAAAGGCTTGGTGACAGTCGCCATCGATAATGTCTTGGAGCGTCGCGGTGAGAGGATTTCGGACAAGGAGCGCGACCAACTTGAGCTTGAGGCGAAGAAAGAATTCGATGCGCTGCTCAGGGAACACAACAAGGTCAAGGCTGAGAAGTCAGTCGTTGATCGCCTCAATGAGACGCTAAAGTCTGAACTTGAAGCGTCGATTTCGAAGCTCGACGAAGAAAATGAGCGCCACGCGAAGGCCGGTCAAGCCGAGTTCTCAATGACCTCCTTCGATCAGATGGAAGTTCACATTCGGGATATCTTCAAGCGTTTGGTGAGCGAAGAAACCCGCTCTGCGCTCGCCGTTCACGGTCCCTCAGCCTTGCCAGGCCTCGGCGCTCTCGATAAGGCCATCTCAGAAATGCTCTCGGACTTGATCTCACGTGAGCGCGATAAGGCGATCAATGAAGAGCAGGAAGCCCATAAGCAACGTGTGGAAATTCTCGAAGCTCGCATTCGAAAATTGAACACTGCTCTCACAGATACCGAAGGCGCCCTCAAGAAAGTGGCCGCCATGAAGCAAATCGATCTTGGAGTCTCATCGATCTATGGTGATTTCCAAGGTTTGAATCTGGACGACGCGAACTTCGAGAAGAAGAGTGAACTGCTTAAGACAATTTTTCTTGAGAACCTTGAAATTCAAGGTATTGCGATTGATGAAGAAGATATGGAAGGCACAGTTGAACCCGACGAACAAGTCCGTCAGGCGCCAACTGAACTTCAACTTCCAGAAGGATTCAGCGCTCCGGTTGATGTTGATGCATTGACTGGTGAATCGGCTTTTTGAGAAACTCTCCCCCTTCAATTTATTACACGGACTTTGGGTTTGGCTCAGGTTGGGAATACTGACGAATCCATCGGTCACTTTTTACCTATTAAAGAACGAGGACGACTGTGGAAGACAAAGACAAGAAAGAGGGCATCCTCTATATCGGTATTGACCTTGGCACCTCCCGTACATCCGTCGCGGCATCAAACGGTGTTCGCGAAACTGTCTGGTCATACGTTGGATACCCAAAAGACGTTGTGTCTCGCAAGTTATTGAAGAAGGACGTGTTGTTCGGCAAAGAAGCCGTCGAAAAACGTCTCTCGGTCAACCTTTATCGTCCTTTTGAAGAAGGAATTATTAAATACAAGGCCGCTGAAGATAAGGGACTCACAGAGGCCGATATCGAGAAGCACATGAGCGCCGCGAAAGACCTTGTGCGTGAAGCGCTTCGCCTCGCGAAGCCTCGTAAAGACGAGTATATCTACGGTGTGATCGGATCACCGGCTCAGGCTTCTTTTAAGAATAAAGAAGCGATCATCGCCTCCACAAAAGGCGTCCTCGATGCTGTGATGGTTTGCTCTGAGCCTTTTGCCGTGGCCTACGGCCTGGAGCTTCTCGAAGACACGCTCGTCATTGACATCGGTGCTGGAACCGTCGACCTCTGTCGTATGCACGGAACAATGCCTGCCGAAGAAGATCAGCTCACACTGACAACAGCCGGTGACTGGCTTGACAAGCAGCTTATGGCGCTCTTTAAGAAGAAAGCTCCCAACGCTTCGATCAGTATTCACCAAGTCAAAGACATCAAAGAGAAATACGCATTCGTAGCAGAGACCGCTGAGCCTATTCGCGTTGAGTTCATCGAGAGCGGACTCCCAACGGTCTACGACATCACGAACGAAGTTCGCGAAGGCTGCCGCATGATTGTTCCCCCAATCGTTCAAGCAATCCACAAGCTCGTCTCAACCTTTGAGCCTGACTTCCAAGTCAAGCTTCGTGAAAACGTTCTCCTTGGTGGCGGTGGATCCCAGATCATCGGCCTCGGGCGCGTCCTTGAAGACGCCATGCAGAAAATGCTCGGAAGCGGCCGGGTCATCCAAGTCGACGAGCCTAAATATGCTGGTGCCAACGGGGCCTTGAAAATGGCTCACGATATGCCAGAGCAATACTGGAAGAAGCTGGGTTGATCCTCGCTTTTCCCTGTGTCTAAATAAAAACGGGCTGGTCTTAGACCAGCCTTTTTTTATGCCTACTTTGAATTTGCGAGGAAGGTTGAACTGAAGTTCTTGACCGCGGCTTAGTTGCCGGCGAACCAGTTATCCCAATCGAAGAAGGAATTCCAAAAGTAATCCCAGAACTCATCGTTGATGCCATCGTAAGGGTCATCACCGATGTTTCCGTCGTCGGGGATGGTGGGGTCGTCGTCTTTTTTGTCTTCGTTCGTATCGTCGTCATCGCGAGCTTGATCTTCGGAGTCTTGATCCCAAGGATCAACGCTGTTGTCCGGTTTTTGAGGGCACTCATTGCAGAGCATGCTGCCGAGCTTCTCAGTTCCGGTCACAAGGACGCTGAAATAAAGCGCGACAGAGCAAGTCATCAGAAGCAGAGTGACGATGATGTACTCCGCCATAGTCTTCCCACGCATAAAGCGTAAACGCCGAATTTTCATGCTCAAACTCCCTTAAATTCAGTATGCCGAATACATCGCTATGTCGCTAGTCTATTCTTCATACGGAACTTGGCGACCCATCGACGCGCTCAAATGACGCTAAAAGGCTCATTTCACCGACCAAGCAGTTTTTGAACCGCAGGGTCCGTATCGGGAGTTTGTTCAATAATTTGCCCAAGGATATCCTCGCGCTTGATTCCCTCTGCTTCTCCTTCGAAGTTCAAGAGCATTCTATGACGCAAGGCGGGGACAGCGGTGGCACGGATGTCTTCGGGGTCGACGTGCAGCCGGCCATGAATCAAGGCGCGGACTTTTGCAGCAAGGACCATTGATTGGGCTCCACGCGGACTCGATCCAAAGCGGACGAATTTTTTCGAAGCCTCAATCGCGACCGGCGATTCTGGGTGAGTCGCTTGGCAGATTCGCGCCGCGTAGCGAAGGACGCTCTGAGCGACGGGAATCTGGCGGGCAAATCGACGCATGCCGATGACTTCGTCGACCGAAAGGACGCTCTCGACAGAGGCTTTCACGTCTCCAGTGGTCCGCTCAAGGATAGAGACGAGGGCATCGACGGCTTGGGTACGCACATCAATCTTAAAGAGAAAGCGGTCGAGCTGGGCTTCGGGAAGAGGATAGGTTCCTTCCATGTCGATGGGATTCTGTGTGGCGAGGACAAAGAAGGGCTGGGGCAGCTCACGGCGTCCGGAGACCGTCACCTGTCCTTCCTGCATGGCTTCAAGGAGGGCGGATTGGGTTTTAGGGGTGGCGCGGTTGATTTCGTCGGCGAGGACAATGTTTCCGAAGATCGGGCCTTCTTGAAACTCGAAGTGCTTGCCCCTGTTCTCATCCTCGACGACGATGCTTGTTCCGAGGATATCTGCGGGCATGAGGTCGGGGGTGAACTGAATGCGCTTGTAGTCGAGCTTTGTGGTCTCGGCGATGGTCTTACAGAGCAGCGTCTTTCCAAGCCCTGGCACGCCCTCAAGCAAGGCGTGGCCCCCGGCAAAGATGGTCATGAGCACCTGTTCGATAACCGATTCGTGACCAACAACAACCTTTTGGATTTCGGTTTTTAGTCGCGTGTATTGCTCGCCAAATTGCTCGGCGTTCATGCTTACTTGATCGGTCATTTCTTCTTGGCGTCCTTTTGATACTCGAAGTATCGCTTGATATAGGCTTTGTAGCCGCTGGGAATCTTGCCTCGACTCTCGGAGTCGCCAGAGATTGAATCATAGTCGACGGCTTTTTTGCTGGGGCGTTGAGTTTTTGAACGGGGTTTTGCTTGACCCGGAACAATACGGAGGTCCCTGCTTTCGGCCCCCGAGCGACCCCCGTCCTTCGCGAAGACCCACTTCTTCTGACCGTTTTTGTCCTGACTGACACTCATTTTTGGTGAGTAATACTTGCCAGCAAATTTTGAGTTGGCGCTTCCAGGTGTTGAGGACGATGTGGATCCAGATCCATTTCGGGTTCCCTTGGTTTTGCCTTCGCCCCGAGGCTTCGCGTTGGAGGCACCCTTGTTTGATCTTGAGCTGTCCGATTGTGAGTTTGTCGTGGAACCCTGGCCCTTGTTGCTGCCACCCATTTGAGATGAAGATTTTGCTTGGTCCATAAGTTCTTTTGAAGGTTTAAATCCGGAGTCGAGGAGCTTCTGGGCGAAGTCTTTTTGCCATTGCTCGCCTTGACCGGCTCCTTTATCGCTGCCGTTCGATTCGGGGACTTTCATATTTTTTGGAGGTTTGAATCCCGATTTTAGAAGCTTCTCTGCGATCTTCTTTTGCCAGGCCTTCATCTCGGGACTGGGCTCTTTGTTCTTCATCGATTCGGGAACTTTAGGGGGCTTGAAGTCTTTTGGCACTTCGAAGCCTGAGTCGATGAGCTTTTCAACCATAGACTTGGCCCAGTCTTGCATTGCGGGGTCATCCATGAGGTCTAGGTCGTCGAGCATATCGGTTGGGGGCTCGATACCCATGTCCATGACCTTTTTGGCCATGTCGACGGCGAGGTCTTGAAGAAGACCACCAGAGGGCTCGTTGTCCTTGGGAGACTCGTCTTTCTTGTCCGGCTCTTCGTTCTCATTGGGCGCGTCGTTTTTTGTCTGATTCTCTTCGGGGTCGTCCTTGGTCTCTGCTTCTGGATTGTCTGGATTTGGCGTCTTGGGATCTTGTTCCGGTTGACCCTTCTTTGGCTGGCCCTTTTTTGGCGTTTTCTCAGGGTCTTCGGAACTATTCGCTGCTTGCTTTTTATCGCTCTTTGCGGGGTCTTTTTTCGGATCTTGCTTGGCAGCTTTTTGTGCGGGGTCGGAGTTTGTGGAATCTGGCTTTGTGGGCTCTTCAGTCTTCGAGCCGTCTTTTGGGACCGAATCCGTTGGATCTTCGGGGTTCTGCTTCGACTTCACATCGGCGGTTTTGCTATTGGGGTCGTCCAAGTCTTTCCCCGCTTCCGCGGTCTTTGGATCCTTCTTATCCGCTGCTACGTCGACTTTTTTAGAATCTGGGTCTGTCGCTTTGGGCTCTGATTTTGAATCGTTGTTCGAGTCACCGTTTTCACCGTTGTTCTTGGCTTTGTTTTGTGAGCCGTCGGTCTTCGCGGGGTCGGCTTTGTTAAGCTCCGTTTTATTGGGCTCATCCAAGGTCTTGTCAGTCTTCGGGGTTTCTGAATCTGTAGCGCTGCTCTTCTTGTCTGGGCTCTGATCGCTCTTGTTTGGGTCGCTGTCCTCGGTGCTTTCGCGGTCTTTGCTAGCGTTGGAGGCGAGTTCTTTCTGTGCTTCTCTTAGGGATGACTCCAACTTTTCCAGGCTTTGTTTGAGATTGGCGTCGAGTTTTTGTTCTTGCTCTTTTATCTGGCTGAGTTTCCGGAGCAGGTTTTCGGCGGCGTCTCGTCGGGCGAGGGGGCTTTTGGCGCGTTCAAACTGTTTGAGAGCGTTTTCTGTTTCTCTGTCGCCTTGGGCTAGGTCTTTGAGGCTTTGAATGTCGCGTTGAGCCGGCGCGCTGCTCTCTTTTCCCTTTTCAGCAATGTTCTTCTTCAACTCGTTCAATATCTCGGAGTCCTTAAGGGCTTCTCTAATTCTTGCTTGGGCTTCGTCCGTTTCTCGGAGGGTTAAGAGGCGTTCTTCGAGGCGGCCGAGCTTGTCAAAGGCGCTTTGCAGGTCGAGTTTTTCGTTTTCGAGGTCTCTGGCTAGATTTTGGGTCTCCCGGGCGATGTCCCGGAGGTCTTTCTCGTGATCTGACTTTGCCCGGAGTTCGGTCGCTGCGTCGGCGAGTTTCTGGCTTTGTTCAGGGGTGAGAGCCGCGTTTTGATTGAGGCTCGTGGCGTTTGAGGCGTGATCAATGGGCGGGACGTAGCAAAAGCCCACGGCGAGTGCTAGGAGTAGGAGGGCGTTGAGAAGCTGGGGAGGTTTGTGGGCGGGAAGGACAGCCTTTGGTGAGGTCTTTGAGAGGGCCATGAATGCTGAATCTTGGAGTGCGGAGGCGAAGGCGTGCTTCTTTTCGTTTAGTTCGAGAGCTGTCGTGAGCCCGGCGCCGAGACCTGCCGCATGATCGATCGTCGCGGCCAAGAGCGGCAGGGGAAGGGGGCGGAGGGCGCTGACCAAGAGTCCAGTGAGTATGCACCCTGATAAGAGGTAGGGCCAAAACTGGAGGCTTTGACTTTGGAAGATGTAATCGAGGATTGAGAGGAGAAGGGTCAGTGAGGCACCGATGAGGAAGCCCCAGCCCGCGCCGCGTATTGCGAGTACTAAGCGCAGTCGCTTTTGGAAGGGGGCAAGCTGTTGTTCCATATGAACCTCATTAATATAGATGCAGTCCAGACTACAAGAATAACCCTTGGACGCCAAGCATAGTAAGGAAGTTCGCGCTTCTGTAAAAAATCGTTGGGATATGTGGGGCGCTAGCTCTGGAGTAGTACTTGATCGATGGTATCGGTGTGAGGCTTTTCAAGCTTCAGGCCGTTTTGCATGAGCCCCTGAGCGAGGTACTCGGCAAAGACGTGACCGATGGACCGGGGGTCGAGGCGTCCTTCGTCTTTGTACCAGCGGCTGGTGTAGTTGATGGCTCCCAGAATGGCGAGGGCAGCGAGTTTTACGTCGGTGGGGCGGAAGAGAGCTTGGCCGATGCCTTCGCCGATGAGGCGGTGATAGAACGATTCGTATTTGCGCCGATCTTTGACGAGCTGGTCGCGGCGGGACGCTTCAAGCTCTTCTATTTCCATATGGGCGAAGGACCCCGGGTTGTCAAAGTTAATGCAGTGAACGTGTTGAAGGATGAGTAGGAAGAGTCGGGTGTCAGCGCGGATAGGCAGTTCAATAATTGTTTCGGCCCGACTGATGAGGCGTTGAACGGTTTGCTGTTGGAGGTCGGTGATGATGGCCTGTTTGTTTTTGAAGTAGTAGTAAAGATTTCCAACGGCCATATCCAAAGTGGCGGCGATGTCTCGCATTCCGGCGCGTTGGTAGCCCCGGCGGCGAAACTCTTCGGCCGCGGCTTTGAGGATGGCTTGTCGTGTCTGTTCGTTCCGTTCACTCATAGCCGCAGTATATACGAAGGACGAAACAGCGCGCCATGGGTGGATTTCCGTCCCGGTCTCGCGAGTGTTTTTTTTTGAACATTTGTTCTAGTTCATTCGTCCCGAACTCCAAATTTCATTTCCTTGATAGTTCTTCACTCAGGTTATCGAAAGCATTGATTTGTGAGGCTTTGCTCTTTGGTCTTGCAATTTCCATGAGATTTGAACATAAATTCAACTTTGTGTCGAATAGCTTTGTTCTTCTTGCGGGATTCTACAAAAGGGAGCGCCCAATGACTATCTCCAACCGCCTTGTCCTACTCTGTATACTAACAATAATGTCTTCTGTGGCTTGTAATGACTCAAGTTCTCGGAGTTCAAACGCGCGTTCAAACTCGACCTTCAATGAGTCGGTGGTCGTCGTCCCATCCCGTGAGACCCCTGGCGTCCTAACTTTCTACAGTTTGACCGAGCGCCGCGTCCTATCAACGCTCCCTGTCTCCGCCGAACCGACGACAGATATCTCCGTCGATCCCTTCACCCGCCGCCTCATTGTGACCGGGTCGACCGGCAAGAGCGGCTCGGGCAACACGATCTCTCTGGTCGACGTCATGAATCCGGAGCAAGCCTCGGAAATACAAACTCTCAACGTGAAGAACCCCTTCGGCGTCATCCTCTCTCCCGATGGAAAAAGAGCCTTCGTGACGACTCGCGGTGATCGCATGACAAGCGGCGGCGGAGGCGGAGGCGGCGGTGGTGGCGCGGGTGGAGGAAACGGTTCCGGAGGCAGCGCCGAACAAGGTCCAGGCACGCTCACCGTCATCGACCTTGAGACCAACACCATCGAATCGGCCACTCCCGAGGTCCTTCAAAAACCACACTTTCCCGCCATCAACCCCGATGGATCCAAGGTCTATGTCCCCTGCAACTCCACCATCGAAGTCTATCGCGCCTCCGACTCCTCGCTCCTAGCATCCATTCCCCGCTCAGGGTCACCTACGGATGGGCAATACCAATGCGCCGTGTCCCCAGATGGTGAGCGCCTCTACGGTACAGGAGGCAGCAACGTCGAACTTATCGATGTCTACCGCGCCCACGCTCCTTATGATCGAATCACCTCCATCAACGCTGGGGACGCAATCCAGGCTCTCCAAGTGGCCGGGGACGGCAAGATTTATGTGACCCTCGAAAACACCTTAGGCGTTCGAGTCTACAATCCCCAAAGCCTCCTTCCCATTCAAACTCTCACCCCCAGCCCTGTCGATAGCTCGCTTCCCTTTCGCCCCGCCCACCTCTTTCTCACCAGTGACGGCCGACGTGTGATTCTCGCGCTCCAAAATCAGAATAAAGTCTATGTCTTCGATCGTGGAACCGGTGTTCAAACTGATAGTTTCGACGTCCAGTCTCCTGCGGGCTTAACTGGATTTTGAGGAAGGATGGTGTCATCAGTGATTCCACTTAATGAGCCACTCAGAAGCTCAGTACGCTGGGGGAGCGCGCTCCATACTCGAAGCAGCGAAGCTCGGGATCTCATGCTCTTACTGGCTTTCGGAGCTTGCACAGTCGCATTATCGGCGCTGGTCAAAGGAAACTTCGGTCTCCCTGGACATCACATTTTACTCGTCATGCCACCCCTGGCCTTGGGCCTGGCTCGCGCTCCTCGTCGCAACGGGGGTCTTGTTATGTCCACGGGCGCTCTTGTTTCCATGACTCTCCTCGCCGCTTTCGGACGCCCCCTTGGATTCGGAGCAACGACAAGCAGCCTGTTAGCAGGACCTTTGCTTGACCTCTTTTGCACCCGACGTGCCAAGCTCCGCTCACCATTTCTGGCCATTCTCGCGGCGGCCCTCATAACGAACTCTGGAGCCTTCCTGATCAGAATGCTCCGGAAAATGTCTGCGGTCGATAGCAAGGCCCTTAACGTCTGGTTACCCAAGGCCCTGGTTACTTATCCGGGCTTCGCCATCATCGCAGCGTTGAGCGCCCTGGTGCTGTTTCGCTGGGAAGTATCGGTCGAGGACGAGGCCGGGAAATGTGGATAGGACTCGATGACACGGACGTGCTGGGGTCGCCGGGCACGAACCAACTCGCCCGACAAATCGCTCAGTCTCTCCATCAATTTGGCTTAAAAGCTGAGCTTGTGCTTCGTCACCAACTTCTCGAAGATCCAAGGGTGCCCTGTACTACACAAAACGGCAGCGCGTCACTCATTGTATCTGGGGCAGGGGACGGCCAAATGGTGGACGATCTTTGGAGCTGGCTTGTTCAGAAGATCAAAGACTTCGCCCCCAAAGGCAGCGATCCAGCCCTCGCGCTGACAATGCGACATCCCAGCCCCCAGCTCAACGCATTTGGTCAGCGCTGCAAACGCCAGCTCGTTAAACCCCAGGATGCTTTGGCACTCGCGGCCGTCGAGGGAGTGAGATTGGCCCGATTAGCAGGCCGCGATCATGGTGTTGTAGGCGCATTAGCGGCCGTCGGATTGGCAGGAGGCGGAAACGACGGACGTGTCGTTCACAAAGATGGCTGGCCCTGGCCCGATCACTTCGGCGGGAAGCGGAGCATTCCTGAGATACTTGAGCGGGGTATCGATGTTGTCCAATGCACAGCGACATATGCTCCCGTACACACCGGGCTGATTCAGATTGGAAAGCGCCTCAGGCCCGCATGGCGGGACCATCGTGTGGTTCTCCTGGTCGAAAAAGACCCTGTTGATGGGACCTTTCACGGAATCAAAGCTCCCTAGCAAGATCAGAGATTGCCTGGGGGAAAAGACCAGGGAACAGAAAAAGATTCAAAGAGCATCAAAGAAACAAGCATGACCTCCCTTCTCTAAATTGTCGCTGCAACTGAGGAGGACGACTTGTGGATATTGTGACTCATGCTGTGATGGGGGCAATCATCGCGACCCCGTTTATGGACAGCCATCCCGTCGCGGCTGTGTGCTTTGCCTTTGGTTCGGTCTTGCCAGACTTAGACGCGTTCTCCCGTCTTTTTGGGAAGAGCGCATTCATGAAGATCCATCAAACCTACAGTCACGCTTTGCCAGTGATTGCGCTCATTGGATTACTCGCCTGGCCGGCATTGAATGCTCTAGGAGTGCCAGCTTTGGGTGCCCTGACCCTGGCCTTGGGCATGATGTTTCATAGCTTGCTGGATGTGACGAACACTTATGGAATAGCCCTATTCTTGCCGTTCTCAAAGCGTCGCTTTAGCACAGAATGGGTCTTCTTTATTGACTCCATTGTCATCGCGATCAGTTATCCGACTCTCATCATTCTCACCCAGTTTCAATCGCTGCCTGGTAAAACCGTGCTTAGCTGTTATTGCGCCATCATGCTTTGCTATTGGCTGCTTAAGTGCGCACTCCGGCGACGCGCTCTTTCATTTTCTCCCCCTGGGACCGTCTCTCTCTTGCCGAGCGCTCTTTACCCATGGGAGTTCCTCGGTTGCAGTCAAGGCAAAGATGAAGTCCTGCTGTTTCAGGTCCATTCACTGACTGGAAACGTGACTCGGGAAGAGTCAGTGCCGCTCTTTGATAGAGAGCACGAAGAATTAACGACGCAGAGAGAATTCAAGATCATGAGTGAACTCTCACCGGCCTATCATATAGTCGAAAGAGACCAAAAAGAATCGGGGCTTTGGCTGCGCTGCAAAGATCTCCGGACACGAAATTTTAAGACGAACTTTGGCGAATTGGAAATCAGTCTCGACTTAAGTGGAGCTGTGAAAGACCTGGTGTTTCATGTATAAGGAAAGAAATGCTGGGAAGTGTTGGACCCATGGGTTTCGCTTCTCAATGGTGGACGCGATCGCCATAGCGATTTGCGTCGTGAGCACTGTTTACCTCTATCCCCAAATCGGAGCGGATGCCTTGCTCTTCTCCGTTGTGCTCGGTCACTTTTTTCTCTTTTGTAATGTCTTTCGAGTGCGTCGAAACTACGAATTGATTTGGGCCGCGCTCTTTCTTGTGAACTTTGTTGCTTGGCGCCTCACAGGTCCCGTCGATTGGGCGGCCATTCTCAGCTGCCAGACTCCTGCGACCTTGATCGCTATTATTGCTGAGATTCGGAGCCCGGAATATCATGGGATTTTCAGTCATTCCCGAATTCCGAGTTTCGAAGAGAGGCTCGATTCAAGTTCGTAAATACCTAGCTCTGGGCACTCTGGTAGCTTCTTGACTTTCCCTCGAACAGCTTTTCCGATGGACTGAGCTAGGGCGGTGACGTCTTCTATCCCCAGCGTCCACTCATCAACATATTTTTCGACAATCGAGCCGCTCAAGGCGATCTGAATAGCGCGTCTGTCGTTGGGGCGGCCTCGTAAATCTCTGTCCCCATCCCATTGATGACAGACTTCAGAGAGGTCGAGGGCTCGCCTCCATGCAGTTCTAGTTGGGAAGAAGCGCTCATCATATTCAGTACTAATCGATTGATTGAGAATCTCTAGGAAGCCTTCGTGACATAGCTTGATCTTCGCGATTCCATCCATTCGGTGCTTCGTCGCGTAAACCGAGCGGTGAAGAAGCCAGGCGAAGGACGGTTTAATCCATGTCACTCGGTCACGATTGAACCCTGTCCCGAAGCGTCCCGCAGCCGCTGCTCGAAGAACAGTCTTATGCTTGAATGCCTGGTAGACAAAGATTCCATCGTCGTCGAATTCTGCGTAGATCCTTTTCATGTTGATTCATCATTTCCTTTGTTGGTCTCATTGACTATAAGACGGGGTCTCCTATCCCGCTCTGTCAAAGGACAAGTGCTCATTGCAAAGGTCATTTTGTGAATTTTGAAGTCTTGTATCAAGATGAAGATGTCGTCGTAGTTAACAAACCCGGCGGACTCCTTGTACATCGCAGCTCTCAGTCGAGTGACAGAATATTTTTGCTGCAAGAGTTAAGGAATCAACTAGGGAAACATCTCTATCCTGTCCACCGACTGGATCGCCCGACTTCAGGGGTGATCGCTTTTGCCTTCTCTAGCGAAGCGGCGAGGGACCTTCAGAGTTCGTTGAGCGCTGAGGATTCAAGTAAGGAATACATTGCCTTTGTACGTGGGGAGGCGCCGGAGGAAGGCGAGATGACGCGGCCATTGCGGAATGATAAGGGAGAGCCCCAGCCCTGCTCTACGAGCTTTAAGAGGATTGCCTATTGGTCGCGAAGCTCTCTTTTGAAGGTGAAGATTACCACGGGGAGACGACACCAAATTCGCCGGCATATGGCACATCTGGCGCTCCATGTCCTAGGAGATACGACCTATGGGAAGGGGCGCATCAATCGGGCGATGCGCGAGAACTATGGGCTCCCCCGTTTGTTTCTCCATGCTCAAAGATTGAAGTTAGTGCCCTTTCGAAATAACAAGGGGCTCGATATTCGAGCCCCTCTATTCAATGATCTCCGGGAATTCTTGCTTCGACTACCGGATTGCGATCCAGCGTTGATTGAGAGCCTATGAAGCGTCGCTGCCTTCTTCTGGATTGATTAAGGCGGCGAGCTTGTTTCTCACTGTGGCGCGAGAAATCATGGCGTTTAACGCTTCACGAGCGCGGCTTTCATCGGCGCGACAGGTCTTTAAGAACTCATCTAACTTCGCCCCAAATTTCTTAAGCGCCGGACCTTCCGATCCGAGCTTCTTGTCTTTGGAATCTTGCGGTAGATTTCGCTCCGTCTTCACGGCTTCAAGGGCTTTCTCGGAGGCTTCAGCGCTCTCTGGATCGGTGATATGGGCGGCTTTTGCGATCAAGATTTCGTGATAGCTCTCATCCCCGCTCAGTTTTAGAAGATTCTCACTCATCGCTCTCTCCTTTTTCATCTTCGGTCACTG
>JARGOJ010000010.1:0-11612 GCA_029210225.1 Planctomycetota bacterium | reverse complement strand
CTGTTTCCGAGGCTTCTATTTCCGCATTCTCATCAGTCTCGGGTTCTTTGACGACTGACTCTTGGCGGGACATCGCTGTGTATATACGGAAGTGTTGAGACATGAGCTCCCGTCGCACATTCAAGGCCATTTGTTCTCGCTCAGATTGCTCCAAGTGATTGGACTCGTAAACAGTCTGCTTCATGAGTACCGCAATGCGACCGATCTCAGGGAAGCTCGCTGTCAACTTTGTCGCAATGGCCTGGTAATCCTCGACGGGAGTCGCAGGGCGTGCGGAGGCCAGCAAATAGTCGAGAGCGAGGCGTTCATTTTCAGGATCGAGTTCATGAGCCTTATCGAACATAGCTCTCGCGGAGCGACTTCCTGAGGGACCGAGGCGGTCTAAGTAAGCCGCGCCGAGACCTTCATAGGCTTTTGCGCCGAGGGTGTCGCTGACGTTTTTGAAGAGCGGGTCGTCTTCGCCTTGAAACTCATAATCCGAGCGAATCTTCCAGCTGAGGTAGGCTAACTGGGCCTGAGCCTGAGGCTCACCCTCAAGATTGGAATTCACCTGAACAAGGGCTTCCTCGGCGATGGGTGTGTGACCACATTGATGCGCGCTCTTGAAGAGCCCTTGATATTGTTCAAGGGTTTCGCAGTGCTCAAGGCCTTTTTGCAACCACTTCTTGGCTTCGTCGCCGTCGCGATCACGTTGCTTTGCAACCGCGGCTCGGATCGACGCGGCCCAGGCATTTGTCTCGGCGGAGGCCTCAAGGGCCGCCAAGAATCGCTTGTGAGCGCTTGAAGTCCCGCTGTCTGACAGGTCAAAGTTCTTCTCTATCAGGTTGTAGATGGTGACATCGCTGGCGTCTTGTTCAAGGGCATCCGCGGTGTGATTTAGGGCTTTCAAGAGGTCGCCCATGCTCTTGCGGTTTTTGCTGCGCTCTAATAGGGCCGCCGCAAGGGCGACTTTTTCGGTCACTGCATCGTACTCTTTGACCCGAGCTTCCAGTTTTTGCACGCGCTGGTCTAAGGATTGTCCTTGCGCCGCTTGATTGTTCGGCTTGCCGGTCCTAAGCCGGACGTTTTCGTCGTCCGTCGCGGCCCCTGTTGCGACTATTTTTTCTAGGATCCCCTTTTCGCTATCCCAATCATTCACGGTGCCTGCGATCTCTCGGGCGCGCCGCAGATACTTGAGCTTGAGGTCGTCATTGTCATTGGCGATCAAGTCAGCGAGCTGAAGATAGGCAGGAATGGCACCGAAGCCATAACCGGCGGCATCCCAGCAAAGTGCTTTACAGCGAATCAGGGCTGGATGCCAATGACTGTCTGGGGTCACGTTGCATAGGAAGATGATCGAAATTGCATCCTGGGGGTCGATGTTGGCGAGGACCGCAAACTGTTCGTTGATCGTTTCTTCAAGGAAGCCGAGCAGCTTGTGATCGTCCTCAAATTCGCCGTGGAGCCAGATAAGCGCAGGGAGACGAATCCAAAGTGGAGATTGGAGGGCGTGCTTAGCGAGGCTCGCCAAAAATGCGGAACGCTCCTCTCCAGTCAACCCTAGCCGCGAACTACGGCAATTCACCAAAGCCGTCGTAAACTGCCGATCCAGCTCCTGCTCTTGGTCGGTGGCGAAGACCCGCGCAAGCGCACCCCAGGGAAGAACCTCAAAGGGGTCTTCAACCTCACCTTTTCCGCCTAAGGCCGCGACTAACGCTTCTTCATCCTTTGTCCAGTCGCTACGACTTTCGACAAACTGAGTGACGATGTGAGAGCGTCCAGAGAGGGCGAGGACATAAGCGGTGACGATACGGATGATCGGAATCTCACGCCAACCCTGACCCTTGACCAAGGCCTTGACCTGATTATTTGTCAAGCTGTGTTGGGGAGCCCAGTTGAGCAACTTTGGCAGCTCGGAGGAGAGGCTTTCGCTGGGAGCATCAATGATAGAAAGGGCGTCTACGAGGAAGCCAAGGGCTCTCGCGGTCCGCGCCTTTTTTGCTTGCTCTCGGGCCCGACCGACGAGCTTCTCGACCTTCGCAATGTGCTTTGGCTCCTGAGACTCAGGCTCTTCGAGCTTTTCGGCCTTGGGCTTCTTGCGCTTGCGACTATCAAAGGCATCCCCATAGCCGGCGTGCATCCGGTTGCCTTGACGGCGGGCTGCCTTGGAAAGGCTGGCAAGACTCGTGTCTTGTGTCTTCTTACGTTTCTTGGAACGACCCATCCTGCGATCGCCTCCTAAACCAATGTTTCTGCGGATTATAACGCGCTAGGCGTTGCGATAGTATATGAGCGGACCAAAGATACCACAGCCGTACCAGGGCCCCAACAACGAATGGCTGATTCTCTTTATTGGGGGAGCGCCGCGAGAGAATTTGAAGAGTCAATCGATGAGCTTTCGTTGGCGAAGCTCCCCACGCAATTGCTCGGCGTTCTCAAAACGGATGGCATCCATTCCCAGTTTTTTAGCGGCTTGGCAGTTCGATTCACGATCGTCGATAAAGAGTCCGGCGCTTAGTGGCGAACGCAGCTGTTTTGAAGCTTCCAAGTACGATTCCGGGCTCGGTTTCCGACGTCCGGTTTTGTGGGAAACAAAGGTCCAGGGCAGATACTTACTGAGTTCGAGCTTCTCTTCGATGTCTCGATACCAGATCGGGTAATTCGACAAGATATGCATATCTTGGCTCTGTGCTTGAAGTTCGAGGAGAAGGGGTTCCATTCCCGGCAGCCACCGATAGTTCTTAATCAACTCTTGCTTGAGAAGAGATCCATCTATGGGTCTTCGATCGAGGAAGAAGTTCTGGAAATACTCAGCTTCGTCAATTTCTCCCCGTTCGAAGGCTGGCCAAGCCTCGGGATTGGCATCGGACCAAACTTTCGAAATTGGTCTCTCCAAGAGCTTTGGCAGCACTGTGTAGGCTGGGTCAAAAACCAGAGTGTCCATGACATCGAACAGGATGTATGGCTTGCTCATGGGGTCGAAAATTGACGTTGATATTTGAGGGTGATCGCTGCGCCGCCGGATTCGCCGTACGGGAAGACAAAATAGTTCAGTGGGCTCCCTGACTGCTTAGGTTCTAGGACAAGGTCGCGACCTGTGGAGACGGTGATGCGATTCGGAGACAGCTGACCATAGTTCGATTCTTTCTTGGCGGGGTCTTTCCACGCCTCCGAGATATCGACGGGCCACCACAACTTGTCGATGCTAGTAAAGGCCCAGCAGTGATATCCCTTGATTTGTCCCTTTTTCTTATCGGCCGGGATCGAGTATCCGATCTCGAATCGCGCTGGAATCTTTGAAGCCCGGGCCATTCCGATGTAGTAGGCGTGGAAGTCCGTGCAGTTGCCCTTGCCGATATCGCAGGCGTGCTGGAAGTTGCCGAGCCCCCAACCTTGACCGCTTTTGTCATAAGCCATGTGTTTAAGGGTGGCATCGAATAAGGCGCGACTCGCGGGCTCCCCCGATTTATCTCCGATTGCGGCACGACTCCGAGTTAGGGCTTCCTCGTTGATTGGGACGAGGGTGTTGCCCTTTAGGAAGGGCGCCGTCTCGGTCACGGGGAGCAGGTTGGAATTGCCGGCGGAGATTTCGTCCCGTGTGCAAAGCGCGGAGAGTCTTATTGTGACTGGCTTATCAACTCCAGAAAATTCGACGTAGGTCATTTTTACGCCGTAGGTCTTCTCGGTTGTCTCCTTTATTGATACCTGTTTCCCGTCGATTCCAGAGATCACCGTGACTTTTCTCGCGGTGACACACTGACCGTTGAAGTTTTGTGGTTGGGGAATCCAAAGCTGCACTTTTTGTCCAAGCTTCTCGCTCGCTGGGACGGTCACATCAATTGAGTAGAGGACAGTCCGTTGAGGGATTTGGAGTTTGGGGCACGGGCTCTTTTCTGTGGTCGACTTCGGAGCGGGCGCTTGGCAAGCGACGGTTAGGGCCAGAGCCGCAATGGTAAGGATGAATTGATGTTTCGCCATGCTGGTTTCCTAGTTAAACGGAGAGAAGAGCTGAGTTTGTACCTATACCTTATCTGAATGCTGACGATACGCAATCCAACGAAAATATAAGGGTGTTCTTGACAAAGCGGACGTGTTTGACCATGGGTGTGGCTTCTTCACACGAGTTGGGAATCCTAGACGATTTAAATGCGGGCTTTACAGGGAAGAGAATTTCCTGCTTTGGTTTGTGAGTGCTATAACAATGTATCGTTGCGTGGTGACGGAGGTCCGCTGTTCTGGGTTTCCTACCGACTTCGCATCTAGTATTGACCTGCTTTCACCGCCATTTCTGTGAGGAAGTAAGCGCCCTTCATCAGGGACTGTGATTCTCACTTTTTAGCTAGAGTGCTCATTCATGGAACCCCAGGATTTCTTACTCGATTTCATCGATATCCTGATCGTAGCTTGGTTGTTTTACAGGCTCTTTTTGATCTTTCGCCAGACAAAGGCGATCCGGGTTCTCATTGGTATTTTTGCACTTGTCCTAGCCTATCTCATCGCCCGCATCGCTGAGTTTGAAGCTCTCCTCGGTCTCGTCAAAACTCTGACAGGGCACCGCATGGAGATCGCTGTGACCTTGCTCGTGGTGATTTTCGCCGATGAGATCAAGGACACCTTCGCGGGAATCTTTTGGAATCTAAACCGTACAACTCAAAAGTCACCGAAAGAATCGGTCGTTGAAGAAGTCAGCCGTGCTTGTGAGAGTATGGCAAGTAACCGGACTGGCGCGCTCATTGCCATCGCCTTGGACAATCCTTTGGATCGATGGGAGATGGCTGACAGCGTCAAGGTGAACGGGGAGCTGAGCGCGCAGCTTCTTGAGACTATCTTCTCGGGTAAGACGCCCTTGCATGACGGCGCCGTTCTCATTCGACAAGGACGCATCGTCGCTGCCAAATGTCAGCTTCCTCAATCTCAAAATCCCAAAATCACAAAGAAGAATGTTGGGATGCGACACCGCGCCGCCTTTGGGCTCTCCGAGATGAGCGATGCGGTCGTGGTCACGGTGAGCGAAGAGCGCGGTTGGATCTCCATCTTTTTTAAAGGTGAGTATCACCCCGCGATCGCCAATGACGAACTCCCAACCAAGCTGCGTCGTATGCTCGGTTTGAGTGTTCAGAGAAAGCCTTGGTATCACCCTCGGAAAGTCTTCGCAAACGGTTGGTTGAAGGCCCTGGCCCTCATTCTCGCAACCGCGATTTGGGCGGAGCAGGAAACGCACTTCACCCTTGTCGATGAAGTAAACATTTATGAAGGCGCGAAAATCGAAACCGATCAGCGCTATGAAGAGTGTCGAGAATTCCAGTTGCAGCCGGGAGAATATGTCGTTTCCAATTCCAGTGTTTTACTCTCGAAGGTTCGTCAATCTGAAGACTCCGTTTTTTATAAGCAAACACTGCCACCGCGGTCTTACACACTTCGCGGACCTAATTGGGCGAGGGTTGGACTGCTGTTTCAACTCTTGAAGAACTGGGACATTAATCATGGACATCTCCCAAATAACCTAGCGGGACATTTGGGAATTGTCCTCCCAGACAATGCACAGAAAATTAAGGTCTACGACAACAACCAAAAACTGGCATGCAAAATCCTCTTCTTCGGCGCGGACAAGTTTGGTCAGAGCTTCCGCATTGATGAACAAGAAATCCAGGTCACTCTCGATAAACTCGATGCCGTTGAGGTGAAGTTTGAATACACCGGGACACCGGCGAAAGGCTACACCGTTGAGACTGAGAAACCCTTCCGTCGCCCCTTGAAGAACGGCAAGATTTACGTGCCTGGGCGTCTCAAGGAGTTAATCGATCGACGAAACTTGCTCAATCCTTGCCCAACGACCCCAAAGATCGATGTTGAAGGTCGCGTCGACTTCGAAGAAGAAGTCACACTAAACTTCCACGAGGACATTCGCACCGAGATCGGACACTGGAATCCTGGACGTGATTTTAAGGTGAAGATCCTCTTGCTCTTCTGGTCGACACAGCTAGAGCGCGAGGCGCAAGCCGCGGTGTTCACAAAAGCAAAGCGTCGTGAGATTGAAAACAATCGGAATGAAGAAGAGCAAAAGACCCTCTCCGTTGAGAAGGAATGGCTAGAGTTCGAAAAGAAACTACAAGACCTTAAAACCGTCGATCGCTGGGCCGAGAACCTCAGCTTTCAAAAATACGAACTCCTCCAAGACCAAATCAAGCTCCTCGACAGCTCCATACAGAGCACGCTTAACAGCCAAAAGAAGACAGAGGCCATGCTCAAGGCTGAAGAGCGCAAGGAGAATGATGCGAAGAGTTCTCGGGAGCGCCGAATGGCCATTGCCCGTAAGACGATATGTAAAGTCGTCACGACTTGGCAGAAGGACACACACGGCTTTCTATTGAAGCAGCAGAGCTTCCTAGCTAAGCGGGAAGAGATCATTCGCAGGAAGCTGTCAAAAGAGCTGGCGGCGCTCACGAAGGCGATTGAGTATCGTGACTCCATCAACAAGGAATTGCCAGTTCCGACGCTCCCGTCCTCGCAAACCCTCACGCTCAATAAATTGATAAACGCAACCGAGGCCGGACCCTCCGCTGGGGACAAGCCGGCATCCTCAATCGCTAAGGCCGCCGAATCCGAAGTTATTCGAGACCTCTACTCAACGGTCATCAATGATTTCCGTGGTTGGTTCGATGCCATGCGAGAAAGTGAACGTTTGTTTCAAGACATTCGAACTTTGGAGCAAAAAATTCTTACGGACAAGACGCCCATTCGATTGGAGATTGATTCTCGTGCGCTTGCAATGATGTATGAGGGCAAGAAGCTCATTCGTGACAAGCATGAAAATCACTTAAAGACGATCGTCGCGTTGCTTCCCCAAGCGCAAAAAGTGCTTGAAGAAGAAACTAAACAACTTGGGCTCATTGCCAAAAGCTGGGATCCAAAAGCAGTCCAGAAGCTAAACCTCTATCCGTTCCTTTTGCTTTATCGGAAGTTCCTTGGAGAGGTTCCTCAGCTACACCTTGGGCGTAAGGACTTGGATAACCAGTTTAGCCGCGCTAAATCGACCCTCGCTGGCCAATTGAAAGGCGGAGAAAAAGGTTTTGACCTGATCAAAGAGACCGCTCGACTGCGAAATCTGGCCACGAAGGTCTCCGACGATTGGTGGAAGTATCAAAACGGCATTCATGCTCGAATTTCAGTCTTGCGACAAGTACTTTTCCGTATTGCTGATGGGAAGGTCGCAAGCGCAACAAAAGAGTCGGCGATGCTCGCCGTTGAGAAGGCCGCCTTTTTGGATGACAAGAAGCGATTGGCCGGTCTGAAATCGGGCGTGGAGCCTGTTCGACTAAACCACTACGAGACATTTAAACGATCTTTGAAATCGGTCACACAACTCATTAAGAGTAAAAGCGGTGATGAGGCAGTGCTTAGGCCCGTTGGGAAGCAGCTGGAAGCCGCATTCAATAAAGCGACGAGCGATCGGGACAATCAAAAACTGGCAACGTTTGCTCTGCGCTTCAGCAACGAGAGCACGCGCCTCTTTGAGCTAAGCGAACTGCTTATCTATCTCCAAGGCCGAAGGCGGTTGCTCGAAGCGACGCTCAAAATTGTCGAGCCCAAGGTTGTCCCCGAGTTAAAACGTCTAGAGAAGACGCTTGCTCTAATTAACGCGCAAGCAAAGAGCCCTGTCGCTGAGCGCATTCCCGAATTACAGAACGCTAGCCAGAGCCTCCGTTTGTGGGATCCGAGCTTACGCAACGCCAAATCCCTCGCTAAAATCCTCAACAAAATGAGCGCCGACCACAAAGCCAAGCTTCAATCTTCGACGAGCCACATTAGCTCGAAGGATGTCGTGCTTCCTCTTCGCGTTGTGAAATTCTATCTTGGCCACGAAACTAAGAAGCTTGGTGTCCGTTCTTACGTCAATCTCAATGAACGGAAGCTTCAGTGCGAGCAACGTATTGCGACGCTTCAGAAAGCCATATTGGATCTGAAGAAAAACAATCCACGATCCCCCTCAGATGACGTCGACCTTCAATTGAGAGCCCGAGAGTTAGAAATTGAAGAAGCCGATTTGAAAGTGATCTCGAACACTCACGGTCGATTTGTTCGCCTGCTCAATGGCTCACATTTTAAGGACGTTCGCGACTCCATAAAGAGTGACCTTTGTCCGAATGGCGCAGCGTCCTTGCTCGGTTACAAAAAACACCTGGAGAAGCCGTTTCAACTGGCGTCATTGCCAAAGAGAATTGACTCTCAAATGGAGTTTTGGAAAAAGGCGATTCAGGCCTTATTGGTTGAGGCGAGCAAGCAAAAAGATGTCGAGCGCAAGGACCGGCTCCTCAAAGAGTGTGAGGTTTTAAGGGTCTATCTTCGACATTTAGCAGCGCTGAAGCAGGACGCCAAATCGCTCCTGAAGAGCTTGCCTAAGCTCGTGAAGAAGTCGAAATAAGCGCTAGTCTTCCAAGCGCTGAGCGTCCGTCAGGTGAAGCCGTCGTTCAACGTTTGGATCGATGCTTTGACGAGTGATCTCGAAGGACGTAGTCCCAGTCGATTGGCGGCTCAGCACTTTTTCCCAACGAGCACTTCTTCGCTCGTAGAGGGCTAAGTTCATATCGGCCACGATACTATTGTGACAAATAACCTTCCCATCGCCACGGGGATCATCGTATTCCACGGCGACGACGTTTTTTGGCTCGACTGAAACCTCGCCTCGTAGTAGCTGCCGGCTGCTTTCGGCCTCAAAGGCCCAACGGCCGTACTCGTGCTGGCTCGTCACCTGAAACATGGGAATGAAGCCCTTCACTTCGAAGGAATGGTCCTCACTGCGGAAGAGTAAGGGGCCAGCAGCCGGTAGTCTCAACGCGCCCTTTTGAATGCGTGCGTTGACTCCTTCGAAGAGGCCGTCTTCGCCATTGTCGAATGCATTGCAGTGAGCCCAAGCATAGTAATTTGTGGGCTTCCGTCCCCATATGTGAGACTGTTCTCCTGGCGCGTCCTTGAGCTTCCAGGTTTTTGCTCCGAGGGAGATTGTTCCGCTGATGGGCATGGCCAAGCGGGGGCTATTGACGCAAGTCGATGAGAGTCCAATCTGAAAGAGTCGTGGATTGAAGTGCTCCCATGATTCTGTGGATGGCCCCAAGTCTAAGTCCCATGAAAGCAGGCCTTTCTCGGTGGAGACCTTCCCGCACGCCTTTTTCTCATTTAGAAAATGACCAGGCCTCAGGGAGATTGACCAGGGCTTGTGAGCCTCGCTAAAGGACGAAAGAGGACCATAGCTGCGCCCGGCACTACTTTTCTCGTTCATGCCGTTGGGGTCGAAGCTAAAGGCCCAGAGAGAGGCTGTGGCGGTCCGGCCGTCCCCAGGAACCAAGATCGTGTACCTAAACCAGAAGCCGCAGCCCGTTTTCGGATCGACGAGGGTCAGATACCAGCCCTCGTAGTGACCACTATGAGCCGCGCCGCGCCATACCATGTGATTTAAGTCGTTCAAGACAGCCTCCGTCCAGCTAATGGCGAAATCTTATCGTATTTGAAAAAATGATGACGCAAAGCGTTGAAGAACTGTCAGCTCCGATGACCAAAGTTGCCCACTCGGATCAGCCTATTCTAGTGACTGTGGGCTTGTGAGAGTCAATTGTCGGATTGGCACGATAATTTCTAGGTATGACACTGTCTGTTGGACAAGCGTTTTTCCGGCAGATTCGCTATGGTTAAGGCAGCCGTTTCACTTATCTGGGAGAACGTGAGTTATGAAAAAGTCAACAGTACTAACGGGCGCATTAGCCGGACTTATTGGGATCAGCGGAGCAATCTATGCTGACGATGGTAAGAAGGCGAAGCCTGCCAAGACAGAACGAAAAAGCCTCGGCGACCGAGTCAAGGCTATGCAACGCGAAACCCAGATGGAGTTGAAGCTTGCCAGCGCGCACCTTCGGGGCGCGGCTCGCAATGCCCTTCGTCCTCTCAAGCCTCGTTGGAAATTTGGCCGAGAAGGAGAAGGATCTCTGACCATGGGGCCGGGCAAGATTCCGATTTTGCGTGTTAAGGGAACCCCCGAAGAGATGGGCTTCCAGCAAGGTAAGTTGCTCCGGAAAGAGATCTATGTCTTACTCAAGATCTACATTCCTGCGTTCCTTGGTAAGGATTACAAGAAGGCTAAAAAAGACGCCGCGGCGTTTTGGCCCTTTATTGCGGAACACCATCAAAAAGAGTTGAAGGCTCTCGCCGCCGGTTCAAAAATGCCTTTGGATGAGATTCTGTTGGGGCACACCTTCGCGGACCAATACCGCGCTTGGGCCTGTAGCTGCGTGACAGCGACGGGAAAGGCAACGGCCTCCAAGAAGACGGCCTTCTTCGGCCGCAATCTTGATTTCATTGATATGGGCTTCCTCCATAGATTTTCTGTCATGACCATTTACGAGCCAAAGGGCGGCCAGCGAGTTGTTTCTCTGGGTTTTCCGGGGATGATCGGTGTCATCTCGGGCATGAATGAGAGCGGCCTTTCAGCGGCGGTTATGGTGGTCCACAGCAGCACAGGAGTCAAAGCAGGAACTCCCTTTGGGCTCTTGTTCCGTGAGATTCTAGAGAAGAAAACCAAGGTTGAAGAAGTTGGGGAGCGATTGAGTCAATCGGACATTACGGTCACGAATAACTTGATGGTTTGTGATTCGAGGGGCAAAGCCCGAGTCTACGAGTTATTTCCTGGAGTCAAAGGTTCGGCCGATCCTCGGAAGGCCTGTGCTGTGCCACGTGTCCCTGGCAAGAATGGCTTGCTCTATTCCACCAATCACTTCAACGCAGAGGCTCGCAAAGAGCGCCGTCTTTCAGTGGTTTATCTCTCTTCTCAACAACGACTGAGCACATTGAAGAAGGTTGTCAAAGAGGGTAAAGAAGTGACCTTGGAGACGGTGAAGGAGAGCTTGGAGAAGACGGCGCCTAAGACTGCGAATGTGCAGTCTATGGTCTTCTTGCCGGCCAAAAAAGAAATTCACGTGGCTTTTGGTCCCAAACCGGCAGCGAAGCGGCCATTTGTCCGTGTTCCGGCGTCGGTCTTGTTTCCAAAGCGAGACAACTAAGTCGTCAGCAATTGATAAAACTGTTTAGGCGGGTGTCAAAGCCCGCTTGAATTTTGTACTGTCGCCCTTTTGAGAGACTTCTCGGGCTCTCCACGACCATTTCATTGAAGGATTCAATCCATGGCTGAAGAAACAACGGCGGACGCTCCTGAGAAGACGGAGAGTTTTTTCCGTACTGGCGACGGAGTGCGCTTATTTATGCGCCGGATCAAGCCTGTAGGTGAGGTGAAGGGACATATCGCCATTGTTCACGGCTATGCAGAGCACTGTGATCGCTATGAATTTGTGACGGACTATTTCAGTCAAAGAGGCTGGGATTGCTGGACTGTCGATCTTCGCGGGCATGGCGAGTCTGAGGGCGGTCGGGGTTTCGTCAAGCGTTTTGAGGAATACCTCTATGACATTTCGGCGTTTCTAGACCAAGTAAAACAGGGTCGGGAATCGAAGCCTCTCTTCGTGGTAGGACACTCAATGGGTGGCTTGGCAGTCGCTCGTTGGTTCGAAGCCAAGGCAGGGACTGAAGAGCTTAAAACCCTGAATACAACTGGGATTATTTTGTCGAGTCCATTTTTTGCGCTCAAATTG
>JARGOJ010000875.1 GCA_029210225.1 Planctomycetota bacterium | reverse complement strand
GACCTTTGGGGAGATTGACGGACCCAGATTTTCTCGGAGATGGCCTTACTGTATAACTGAATGGGGCCGCCTAAAACGCGCACTCCCCAGTGAAACTCCAAGCGCTCCGGATAGTCGACATTCCCTATTGGCCATTGATTCAGCGCGAGGCAGAGTTGACAGAGATCAAGCTGCTGCTCTTCATCGAGTTCTAAAAAGCTGGTATAGAGCTCATGACGAGGATTGAGATGAAGGCGTTGGAGTGATTGGTCTTGAGGACCATCAAAATCGGAGCGGGAGAGGCAAAAGGCTGGAGAGCTGACAAGCGCTCCCTTCGAATTGACAAAGTCAGAGACCATGATCTCGAATTGAATTCGCCCTTGTTTCTCGGGGGAGAGCATGGGCAGGAGGTCGAGTTGAGTGACGTTCAATCGAGCAGTCAATGACTGTATCAACTCCTGCTCTGTTCCTTCGTTCACTGAGGATAGGGATCTCAAATTCCATTCGCGAAGCATCCACTCTAAGGCGGCCAGCATTGGGGGGTCCTTCTGTCTAAATCTTAATGAAGTGCGAGGTCGGCGTTATCCTCCGCAGCCGCTGCCCCCGCCGCAACCACCGCCGCTGCTCCCAAAGCCGTTGCCCCCACCGACAACAGAGCCGACAATGATAATCGCGATCACTCCTATGACGACGCAGGGGCCCATGCCATCGGAGGCTCCCATGGTCATGAGGACAAAGAACAGGCCCAAGACGCTTGTCGCGATGGCGAAGCTTGGTTGTTTTGGCAGGACCCAGGAGCGGGAGAGGTCCACTCTTTTGAAGCCCGCCGACTTGCCAAAGCGGATGTCTGCTTCGGGCCAGAAGTAAGCCGGGGCGTCCTCTTCAAACCATAGCTTGTAAGTCTCAAGGGTCCGATTGTAGAGCGCCCGATATTTCTCTTCGTCTTCGTCGCTTCCAGTGCTCGGGTTGTGCCCGAGCTTCTTTTTCAAGATGCCATCGCAGAGGCGATTCCAATAAGAGTCGGTGTAGGTTAAGTGAAGATGCCAGGCGCGGTCGACGGCTTCGGACGGGCAAATGATGTGATCGGCGACCGTCGAGAGGAAGAGAAAGCGCTTGTATTCCCCGAGAACGCTGAGCGCGAAGTCGAGAGGCCAATCGTTGTCTTTCGCCAATTTTTCAACGAAAGATACTTTGACGCTTTGGCCGTCGAAGTCGAAATTCTCTAAGTTCTGCCAAAGGTCTTTCGTCGTTTCATTCCAAGTCATGGCCTGGCCTCCTTAGTGAATATCTTGAGTGCGAATGTGATTTAACTGAGTCGCGGACACGCCCTCAACATAGGTTCTATTAACCATGGGGTGATCGTCGTGATCGGGTCCGGTGTCGCTGTCGGGATGAAAGGCGACGACGTCGAGAGCTTGATCTCTCGTTCGGAAGCGATGTTCCACTCCCGGGGGAATGACAAAAGCGAGTCCAGGTTCCAGGCTCTGCCGATAAGTCTCCCCTTCTACAATTGACTCGCACTCTCCTCTCCCCCTACAAACCAGCCCTGCGCGCGTTGTGGGGTGATTATGAAAGCTCTGTTCAATGTTTGTAGGGAAGTGCAAATGATTGAAGCAAGGGTCTCCGCGAATAATGGGGGGGAGGAGAAGACTGTCGCTGCAACCGTCAATGTAGCGGAGCCGTCCTTTGGCTTCGATGGGTCCTCCCAATTGAAAGAGCCCCTTGTAATCATGGACGGAGATAATGAGCCCAGTGCCCCCTGAAATAGAACCCTCGTCTATGACTGACGCGTACATTCCGGCCGCGAGAGAGGCTGAGAAGAAGGAGTCACCGGACTTCTTTAGCTTAAGGGTGGCGGGGCCGTCGTAAACATAGAGAAATGACGTTGTATTCGCTAAGAATTCAATGGAGTCACCCTGCCAAGATTGAACGCTGACGTTTCTCAGCGGGCTAATATCCTCGAAGAGAACGGTCGGTCTCAGTCTTTTGAACAACACTTGCTTTGTCGCAGATACGCGCACTCTTTGACTCCGTCTTTTAGCAGAAGAAAAGGAGAGGTTATTTTACTGTTCCCCGAACCATTCGTTGTGGATGCGTTCGTAGTCGCCCTTTTCTTTCAGGCGGAGAATGGACTGAGAGATGGGTTCGCGTAGGGGGCTGCCTTTGGGTAGGGCAATGGCTAGGTAATGTCGATAGAAGGGGCTGCCGGCAATTTTGATGCGACCGCTGCCTTTGGTGCGGATGTAGTATTTTGCGGAGGGGGTGTCGTAGACCGCGAAGCTAATCTCTCCAGACGCGACTTTATCGAAGGCTTCGTCGACGGTTTTGAACGCCACTGGAATCGCGCCTATCTCTTTCAAATACTGCTCTGCGATGGTTCCTCCTTGGGTCGCAACGAGTTTGCCAGATAAGTCTTTGTATTGAATCTGCTGGTTGAGGTTCGCGGTTGTGAGGGCTGCGGTCACCTCGGAGATCACGAAGCCAAAAAAGCCAACGCCGCCGAACATCACGAGGACACAAACGGCGCGACTGATCCAACTTCTTGGTGTGAAGTCACCGTAGCCAACCGTTGTTGAGGTGACGATGGTGAACCAAATGGCTTCGAGGATGCCGGGGAAATACGTGTCAGAGAGCCCTTCGCGTCCTTGTTCGGCGAACCACATGATGTGGGCGGAGAGCACAACAAAAGAGAAGAAATAGAGGCAGAGCCAGAGAACTCGAGTGACGAGGGGAGAGGAGACTTCTGTGAGGGGGTTTTTGCTGCCCTCTTTGACCACGATGCTTAGCCCGGAGCTTAGATAGGGAGCGGTGAAGTCGAAGTTCTTCTCGCGCTCGGAGCTCATTGTGATGCCCGCGAAGGCGACGTCGACTTCGCCCTTTTCAGTCTTCTTAACTTCAAAATCGCATTGAAGATTGAGGTCTTTCATGATCTTTCGCCAGAGGTCCATTTCAAAACCAACGAGCTGATCATCTTTTTTCATGACGCAGGGGGAGAAGATGGCCACTCCCACTTTGACTTTTTTCTTCGTTTGTGGAGCTTCTTGCGCCCACGCGTTTCCCGCGAAGAGGCAAATGGAAAGCCCCAGAGCCAGGCTCATCATTCGTCGCATCAATACTCCAAGATCTTACTTATTTTGTTGTTTCAGCCGCTGAGTCTGGCCGCGTTTTGGTCACTATAAGGGTAAATTCCTGAGAAGAGCAAGCAAAGCCGGTCAATTTTGCAGGCTTTGTCTCATCGATAGGACAAATCTGACATAAATGGCCCTCCAAACGCCGATAAATTCGATGGTCCCCAAAGATTCTTGAGAATGGCCCTTGACTAGACCGACCGGTCAACTATCCTAGAGTTATGGGACGAAACAGTGATGCCAAAGAACGGATCTTAAACAGCGCCATTGAGCTTATTCATGGGCGCAGTTACACCGATGTCGGCGTCAAAGACCTCTGCGATCACGCCGGAGTCAAGAAGGGGAGCTTTTACCACTTCTTCGATTCAAAAAAGGCCCTCATCCTCGAAGCCCTCGACCGGCACTATGCGGCCTTTCGCAAGCATCTTCAACAAAAGGTCTTCCTCTCACAGCAGCGCCCTCTCGATCGCTTTGAGAGCCTCAATATGTCGCTGTATCGGGGCCATAAGAAGTGCAAGGACCAAAACGGAGAGGTTTGGGGCTGTCTCCTCGGCAACCTCACTTTAGAGATGAGCACCCGGGACAAGGAGATTCAGGAGGCCTTGATGAAGCACTTGAGCGACCTTCAAGCGATGATCGGACAAACGATCAAAGACGCGATCGATGCCGGAGACCTCCCCTCGGTCGATGTCTCCCTCGCCTCCGAAGCAGTCCTCGCCCACTACCAAGGCCTTCAGCTCCTCGCCAAGCTCAGAAACGACCCCGAGGTCCTCGTCAGACACCGTTTAGACATCCGAATCATCGTCGAGGGTATCGCCCAAGGTCAGCAAGAAAGCCGCAACCAACTCAATTAGTTTTTTTTGTTCGTTTTCAAACCAACCGGTCAACTATTTTTCAAGTCAACCGGTCAACTATTTCGCAACAAAGGAAGTGACACCATGAATTTATTAAGCCTTCTCTTCAAGCTCGTTTTTAACTTTGACCTCATGCCAAATTTCGACGA
>JARGOJ010000874.1:995-4113 GCA_029210225.1 Planctomycetota bacterium | reverse complement strand
TCACAGATTTGCGCGGACCCCTCGATGCTCGACCGTTTTACTCGCGATATCGACGTCACCAGTCGCCTTAAGCACCCCAACATTGTGAAGGTATACGACTCTGGTGTGGCGAAGTTGGCGGAGCAGAACTATCCCTTCATGGCCATGGAGATCATCGACGGTGATATCGCCGAGATCCTGGAGAAGAAAGGACCCTTTAAGCCAGAGGAAGCTGTTCTCATTGCTCTCGCCGCAGGACAAGCTTTGGCCTTCGCTCATAAAGAAGGAGTGATTCACAGAGACGTCAAGCCTGAGAACATATTGATGAAGGGTAAGGTCGTCAATGAGCGGGCCATTCGGGTGACGGACTTCGGTGTGGCGGCCCTGACTCAGTCAGACACAAAGTTGACTCAGACCACGGCAGCGATAGGCTCGCCTCATTACATGGCGCCAGAGCAGGCGCGAAACGCCAAGGACATTGATGGTCGGGCCGACGTCTATGCCCTCGGAGCCACGCTTTATCACTTGTTGACCGGGCGTCGTTTGTTTACGGCGGAGACCATTCAGGGGCTCTTGTTGGCCCATGATGCGCGCTTGCCTCAGCGGGCGGATACGGTGCTGAGAAGCATTCCTAACGACCTGGCGACCCTCGTTGATTATGCGGTTCTCAAGCAGGTGAAGCATCGTCCTGCGGACATGGAGGAGTGGCTTCAAGACCTTCGAGCTTGGCTGAATAAGTCTTTGGACAAGCAGCGGCTCAAGGTGATTAAGGGGCATATTGCCCTTGGGCGCCGGGCCTTTGAGAATAAACGAAACCCAGTGCCTATGCTGGTTATGGCAGTGCTACTGATTCTTGTTTCGTCGGCGGCTGCGTTCTTGTTTCTCAATCAAAAAAAGCTTGACCCTTACGCCAATCAGAAAGCGTTGATCGCCAAGCTAGAAGGCGCGTCTTCAGGTTGGAAAGTAGCGAAGGAGAAGGGGGACTTTGGAGAGTCCTTGAGTCACCTCAGCGTTCTTGATGGTGAGAAGCTCCCGGGGGACTTGTCGGCAAAGCGGGACGCTTTAGCGAAGCAGCTCGATTTAGAGCAGCTGGCCTTCGCTGAGAAGAAGCTGGCGCCTTATTTAGCGGAGCCGTTGAAGAGCGAAACCAGCGCGCTTCGAGGACGCTTAAAGGACATTCTGGGGGCTCTTGAAAAGCGCGTGGAAGAGAAGCCTTGGAAGGCTGAGCTCGCTGAGAAGCTAGCGATGTTAAAGGCGGATATGGGCTTCTTGAATTCGGTCGAGGGCCTTCAGAGGGATCTTCAAGGGCTCGTGAACTTAGAGACGAGCGGCGCCTTTGAAGCGTTGTTGGGGACCAAGAATAACGGTGAGTTCCAGGGCTTCGAGCAAAAGCTGGCGAAGCTAGATGGTGGAGACTTGGGGGAGAAAAAGAGGGGCGCCCTGGGGATTCTTACTAAATGGTTTGAGGAGATGAAGAAAGGGGTCAGGGAGGCCTATGCTGCGTTTGAAAAGCAGCGCTTCGATTTAGAGAAGCGCTTGCAGTCTTCAAAGAGCGAGGGCGAATTCAAGGAGACTTTGAAGGACGTCGATAAGTTATTAAAGGCGATCCCGAGCACAAACCCGCAGATGTTAGCGCGGGTGACGAAATTGACGGCGAGCGTTGATCCAATGCAATTGAAGGCTCGCGAGTCGTTTCAACGCCTTGTTTTGAACGCGAAGGATCCAAAACTCGAGACGCAATATGCGGCCCAATTAGCGGACCTCTCGGCGTTTCGGGAGAGATTTAAGAAATACATTGAAGCGAATAAGGCCCTTGAGTTGATGCGCGTCATTGAGAAAAAGCGAGATCAAGAAGCGACGGCGCAGTTCCAAAAAATATCAAAAGCTTTGGATGAATGGTTGCAGTCACTCGAAAAGGCGAGCTTGCAAGCCCTTGTGAGTCCTTCTGATTTTCAAAAGAAACTGACCGGAATTGAGACAGTGGCAGGGGGTCCTCGCTTTAAGGGCATGACCGCGTTGGATGCATTAAAGAGCGCAGAAAAGAAGAGATTGACGAAGGCCCTCAATAGCTACGGACCGTCTCTCCTGCGAAGAGCATTAAAAGAGCTTCAATCTAGATTGGACAAGAGCACTCAGAAGGAGTTCCTCGGGAAGCTGTCGTTAGTCGAAAGGGCAATAAAAGCAAGCCTTGCTTTCCCTGGTGCGGATTCTAAATCGAGTCAGGTCGGCATCCGAGAGATCGCGTTGTTGCGCTCTCTTCATAGTGAAACGAAGCTCGCTGCGGTGAAAGGAGGCGTGGCCTTCGTTGGAGCAAATGAGGAGGGATTCGCTCATTTCCCTTTGCATCAAACAAAGCTTACGGCATTCTTAATGGATCGTACGGAAGTGAGCGTTGAACAGTATCAATCTTTTCTTGAGTCTTTAGAGCGCCAACAAAAAGGGAAGTCAGCGTCGTACACGCCGAAGAAGTGGACCAGTCAATTGAAGAGCAAGAGCCTCCCCATTCGTGGAGTGACGCTAGGCCAAGCCAGAGCTTATGCTCGTTGGGCGGGGAAGCGCTTACCGACGGAAATCGAGTGGGAACACGGCGCTCGCGGTGGTCTTAAAGAGGCTGGACCCTACGCCTGGGGTGACGAAGACCCCACCAAGAGACTCGCTCGCTATGGCCTCGAAGAAGGGGCGCCCCTCGAAGTGTCGAGCCTGGGGGCTGGAGCCGCCCCTGGAGGGCTGTATCATATGTCAGGGAATGTTTCCGAGTGGACAGAGAGTCCTTTTAAAGCTTACCCAGGGGGAAATCAGGCCGTGATCGCTGCCTTCCCAAACAATAAAAATTCTTATGTCACCCGTGGTGGAAATTACAGTTCAGACGAAGCCGATTTGCAGATTTGGAATCGGGTCAATCGTGTCCCTAGTGCCGCAGATATGAGCGTTGGTTTTCGTTGTGTCGTCAACCCTTAGTTCAATTCTGCAGAAGAGGAATGCTTCAGTGCAAATCGTGAAATCACTGGCTTTAGCCCTTTGCGCAAGTCTTCTTGTTGGCTGTAATTCCCTCGCGGAAAAGCCCAAGTCAGTCGTTGAGAATAGCTCATTTATTCGGCCATTTCGCTCCGAGCAGATCGCCAATTTAAAAGTGAGCGTG
>JARGOJ010000874.1:0-985 GCA_029210225.1 Planctomycetota bacterium | reverse complement strand
CAGTCGTAGTGTCCTACAAGGCCGGACGCTTTGACGAGCCTCCAGTGATTGGACCCGGCATTAGTTACGAGGCCTTAACCGGCCCAAGCGACGGCGTTGAAAGAGATCCCGAGGCCCCCGCCGAGCAGCAGCTCGACACTCTCCTCGCCTACGATCCACCCCTCCTCAAGCCCGAACTGGAAAGCTATGAGAGCGATCTCAAAGCCGTCTTAGAGCTTCTCTTCGAGAAAGACCCCGAGTTCCTCGGGGAAGTCGCCGAATACGAAAACATGGTCAAACAAGGGCGCGCCCAGGATATAGCAGCGCTTTGCCGCCTCGCCGAAGTTCGTGGCTCTCAATTGCTCGTGACCACCGAGATCCTAAGCAACCGAATGTCCTACAAGGGAATGACCAAAGGTGGCTGGACCGTCGACCTCGCCCTGGTCTTCGCCTTCTTCCCCTTGCCATTTCATTGCTGGGTTCAAAATGAATACTTCGATTACGAGCGCCGGGTTCGCGTTCGCTGCTACGACGTCCGAGACCCCAAGAACGTCGTCTATGACACCATCGTCAAAGGCAACATCTACGAGGGCCTCCACGAATTTCAGCATGGCTACATTCTCTTTAATTCAATTCGCGCCATTTGGGATACGACCGAACGCTTCGATAAAGAGAATTGGCAACAAGTTCACGCCCTGCTAACACCCCACGTAAAAAACAATCTTCAAAAGAACATGCTGCTCGAATTCGGTACACGCTTCGGCGGCATCCTCAAAACACCAACCATCCCCAGGCGCCTTGAGTCTGGCGACCCAAGCCAAGCTCGGCTTTACGCCATTGTCGTTGGAGTCAATCATGGAAGCTCGAAATTCGCCGAAAATGACGCCAAGAACTTCTACAAGTTCTTACAGGCCCGCAGTGACATGAAAGACTCCTATGGAAAGCTCTTTGTCGGCGCCGTCAAACCCGCCGACCTCATGAAGCACATTGAAAGCCTCGCCACCAA
>JARGOJ010000873.1 GCA_029210225.1 Planctomycetota bacterium | reverse complement strand
TCTTGTGTGAGCAGCTTGATATACAAATTTGTAATTGTTTCGCCCTCGTAGGGGGGCGAGCCGGTCAGGGCATAGAACAGAGTTGTTCCCAGGCCCCAAACATCGGTGGCTGGGCAGACTGTGCCGAAGTCGCCTTTGGGATCAACTTGCTCTGGGGCCATAAACGCGGGGGTGCCGAGGGCCTCGTCGCTCTTGGACAGGGTCAGCGAGTGAGAATCCATAACTTGCTTGTCGCGTTTGACGAGGCCAAAATCAATGAGCTTAGCGTGGCCGTTGGAGAGAATGAGAATGTTACTCGGTTTAATGTCTCGATGAATCAATCCCTCAGAGTGACAGTAAGCAAGTGCATCAGCGACATCAGCAAGAAATAGAGTGAGGTCCTCAAGGGTAAAGGCCTCTGATTGTCCCCTAAAATAGGCCCGGATTTTCTCCTCAAGGTCAGGGCCATCGAGCCATTCCATAACGAAATAGGGAATCTGTGATGCGATGCCATATTCGAAAACTCGCGCAATGTTCTCGTGATTGAGTGATTGAAGCAGCCGAGCTTCTCGTTGAAAACGCTTGGCTTCAAGGCTCTGTGTCGCGCTCTCTGATAACACCTTGACCGCGACCGGCTCCTGATCTGTCAGGCGATAAGCTTTCAATATGGTGCCCATGCCTCCTTGCCCAGCAATCTTCTCAATAAGATATCTGTCCGCGAGAGCGCTTTGCATGATTTGCAAGGCGTTGGGTCCTAATGATGTTTTTAGTGTTTTCAGGGCGTCAGAATCGGGCACAGACAATGGAGTGGCTTGGGTTTTTAGAAAGTCTTGGGATTGAGGCAGGGCGCCGAATTGTGGGGAGGCTTGAACGGCTTGACGTGTGATGCGCGCTTGCTCGGAGCTAAGTAAACCGTGCTGTTCAAGCCATCCACAAAGGTCGTATTGGGTTTGGCTTCGACAATGATAAAGGGCTTGGTTCAAGGCATCGTGGGTCATATAACCCTGGCTTGAGAGCCATTGTGCCTGCGCTTCGTTGATTGCCAAATCGCTCATAAATTTGCCCAGGTGAATAAATCGAGGCTAGAGAACGTTAGTGGAGACGAGAACTTTGTAATTTTAACCTTTTCAAGGCTTAGACCCACTATAGAATAGCCCAAATCGATTTTTGCAAGTGAAAAGAGCTTGTCGCCAAGGCGCGGCTTAATCTGGAGAATGAACTATGAAACGAACGACTCTTGCCCTTATGACAGCGGCCCTTCTTCTCACAGGCCTGTGCCAGGCCGACGCGAAAGATAAGAAAGTCCCAGACGTCTTAAAATTTACCGTCAAGTCCATCGATGGCAAGGCTGTGAAGCTCTCTAAGTATCAGGGAAAGGTCATTCTGGTCGTCAATGTGGCCAGCAACTGCGGCTTTACTCCACAGTACAGCGAGCTGCAAAAGCTCCATAAAAAATATGGCTCAAAGGGATTGGCCATTTTAGGTTTCCCTTGCAATCAGTTCGGCCGTCAAGAGCCAGGCTCCGAAGCCGAGATTAAGAAGTTCTGCGAGAGTAAATACAACGTTGAGTTTGATATGTTCTCTAAAGTTGATGTTAAAGGCAGCAAACAAAGCGATCTCTATGCCTATCTTACGAAGAACAGCAAGAAGACTGGAAACGTCCGTTGGAACTTTGAGAAATTCCTCATTGGCCGGGATGGCAAGATCATCGGGCGCTACAAATCTGGAATCGCTCCTAATTCAAAAACACTCATCGGTGCCGTCGAAGGAGCGCTCGCGAAAAAATAATTTCGCGGCGAAAAAGTAATTTCGCGGTGAAAAAATAGTTCGTTATTGGCTCTTATTGAACTCAATGACGAATCTCGTTTCCTCAATGGAAAACAGAGTCTTAGCCAGTCGAGCGCCTCGTGCGTTGCCTGGCTGATTCTTTGTTATGGGTCTTCGAGCAGTGGAGCGGCAGAATGGAAACACGTAGTGAGAGCTTCCTCCGCGCATCACGACTTGACCTGATGAATTGGTATAGGGCTTTCCAAATGGGGGTGGAGTCGCCTTGTCGAGCCATGAGTCTGCGCATAGCTCCCAAACATTCCCAGTCATAGAAATCAATCCAAAGGCGTTCGGCTGTGGGTCTTTGGACCTCAGGACTCTAGGAGCCCTGCTCTTCATGCTTGATTCTAAGGTCCACGCGTAAATCGGCGAAAATTTGTCCCCCCAAAAGAAATGGGTATCCGAGCCCGCTCTACAAGCATACTCCCATTGCGTTTCACTTGGTCGAGCTTGTCGAATTTTGATAGGTCGAGATTCCATTCCCGTAGACTGAGTTCATATCGTCCGATCAAAAATGGCCCCACCGTCATTGGGATTTGAGAATGCTCTGCGGTTTTCATATTCTTTACGGAACCGAGATACTTTTTAGGCTGGAAGACCTTCCAAGCTGGCGAAATCTCTTTCAAACTGGAGGCCTCATAAGGCGCGCTCGCCATATAATGCTGGAATTGAAATCGCTGGTCTGCGGTACTCCCAAAACGGAACGATCCACCGGGAAGCAAGTGAAACTGAATTCCAGTTTTTTTATGGCGGAAGCTCGCAATTCGGTGTGACTGGCCACGGCACTCATATACTTTTGTATCTATGAAGGAAAACCCAGATTTGAGGGATTGCTTGAATTGATCGATGATCCTGTCTTGCTTCTTATCTCCAATGCGATTCCACTGCTTGCGATCGAACAGGGCTCGGGATAGGAACGGCTGCTTAAAACGAATCGGCACGAGATAATATGAGAACTCCATAGCTTTTGAGTCCTCGTTTTTCAGCGATATCCGGACTGCAATCGGCTTTGATTGAACAGTCACTGGGACGGTGAATTGGCCCTTCGGATTGACGGCTAATTCATGAACGCGACCATCAACAGTAAGGGTCAACTTGTCGGTGTTTCTTACACGTCCTCGGCTCTTCTCTCCTGGCTTGAGGAAGACACAATTCTCTTCTTCAAGCCTCTCGACGATCAACTCTGGTTCTAACGAGCTTACAACGGCCGTGGAGTGTTTTGCCACATTGCCCTCCTGCTTATTCCGCGATTGTGAAAAGATGAGGGCGGGAATGACAATGACCAAGGCGAGCACCGCGACTGCAATGAGCCATTTTTTGTTCGCTTTCGCTTCAGGCTCAGCCTCCAGCTCTGGTGGTTCCTGCCTTAGAAATGTATTCAGGAGAGTTTGAGTGTTCGGCCGCAGCTTGGCGGATTTGTTAAGACATGCTTTGCAGATGACGTTGAGCCACTCAGGGCTGTCTGGACGGAGGCTCTGTAGCTCTGGTGCTGGATTGTTAAGGATCTTTGTCATGAGGTTGAGGAGGCTGTCTCCTTGGAAGGGGGCTTCTAAAGTGGTGAAGTGATAGAGGGTCGCTCCTAAACCCCAAATATCGGTGGCCGGGCCAATTTGTTCATCTTCCTGATGAATTTGTTCCGGGCTCATGTAGGCGGGGGTCCCCAGGATTTGTCCGGGTTGAGTCAACTTGAAACTACTGGGTTGATCGGGCTTATAGGGCTTGAGCTGCTTTGCCAGACCAAAGTCGACGAGAACGACGCGGCCCGTTCCATTTTCAATAAGGACATTCTCTGGCTTGATATCGCGATGCAGGATTTTATGTTGATGGCAGTGCGCGAGTGCTTGACTTAGGGAGAGAAAAATCTCCCACACTGCGTTGAACTCCTGGAACTCTCTCGTTTTTAGGGCGCTTTGTATCACACTTTTTAGAGACTGACCCTCAATCCACTCCATGGACAAGAACGGCACGCCAGCTTCTACGTCTGCGGCGTGGACCTTCACAATGTTCGGATGATTGAGCGCGGCCAATAACAATCCTTCCCGTTGGAAGCGTTCGAGGTCAATAATGTCGGCGCTTTGCGTGAGTATGAACTTCAGGACTAAATCGTGCCCAGTTTGCCTGTGCCTTGCGTGGATGATAAATCCCATACCCCCAGCGTTCACTTCACGAATAATCGCGAAGGTCGGGTGAGTATTCGTCGCAAATCGGCCTGGGAGTTTGTGCATCTTAAACTTGCCTGAAGCTTCGTTAACTGTTGTTTGGAAACCTATTCACAGGAATCAAGAGCGAAAGTGCTTGTCCTCCTCAGTCTCTC
>JARGOJ010000872.1 GCA_029210225.1 Planctomycetota bacterium | reverse complement strand
CAATTGAAAAAAATTGAGGAAAGCTTGTGAACAAGCGGCGCTGGCTCATACAAAGTCTTCGATATTATTGGCGTCTCCATGTAGGAGTTGTTCTTGGAGCGGCGATCAGCGCGGCCGTCATTACAGGCGCATTAATTGTTGGAGATTCAGTCCGTGCCAGCCTGAAGCGCTTAGCGATGCTGCGCCTCGGAAAGGTTGAACATGCTCTGTTCTCGCGAGATCGCTTTGTTAGAACAGATCTTGCAGCAGCGCTCGCAAAATCCACGGAGCGCGCCGTTCATCCAGTTCTCTATAGTCAGTCTGTCCTAGCAAAGGATTCAGACGAGGTCTATCAAGTTGAGACTTACGGCGTTGAAAAGGAGTTCTGGGATCTATCCCCAAGCGGCGCCGTCAAACAACCAAGCCTCAATGGAGTCGCCCTCAGCGCCAATTTAGCAGCGTCCTTAGGGGCCACGCTCGGGGACGAGGTCATTGTTCGCATTGCCCGTCCCAGCTTGCTTCCACGGGAAGTCCCATTAGTGACTACCGATGCCGCGTGGCGCTCCAATCGATTTAAAGTCGAGGCCATCTTAAGCGACGATGACTTCGGGCGCTTTGGACTGAGCCCCCGACAAACAGCCCCCTACAACTGCTTCCTGTCATTAAAAGCCCTTCAAAAATTGCTTGAGCGCCCGGACCAAGCAAACCTCCTCTTAACCAAGTCGGGCGAGGCTCCTTTAAACAGCACTAAATTACAAAGTCAGTTGGATCAGCTTTGGACACTTGACGATGTGGGTCTCAAGCTTAAAAAAACTGGGCGAGGTTTCAATTTAGTCAGCGAGCGAGTCTTTCTCAGCGAAGCCCTCGAAGTGAAATCGCCAAAAATTGCGGAGAACACGAGGGTCCTCACATATTTCGTCAATGGACTTAAACACAAAAACAACGAGACGCCCTACTCTTTTGTGGCCGCCATGGAAGAACCAGCGAAGTGGCTAAAGCCTGCTCTCAAAGACGACGAAATCTTCGTTCACTCCTGGCTCGCAAACGACCTAAAGTTGTCCCTCGGCTCGAATGTCACAATCACCTACTTTGTTTTGACCCGGGGTCGCCGTCTCAAAGAAGAATCGAAAACCTTCAAGGTACGCGCGATTGCCCCCATAAATATGATTGATTCCTCTTTAATGCCCGAGTTTCCAGGACTCACCGACAAAGAAAACTGTAGCGATTGGGACAGCTCACTGCCGGTCGATATGAGCAAAATCAAAGATGAAGACAATAAATACTGGGAGAAATACCGAGGCACACCGAAGGCGCTCATTACACTGAAAGCCGGACAAGAGATGTGGAAGAACCGCTATGGTGCATTGACCACGCTTCAATTCCCAGGCGGTCAAAGCAAAGAAACGATCACTCAGGCTATGAAAGCCGAGTTAAACGCCAAAGACTTCGGCCTTCAATTTATCTCTATTCGAAGCTTTGCCCTCGCCGCCGCCAAGGCGACCGTCGACTTTGGAGGCCTCTTTATTGGCCTCAGCTTCTTCTTAATCTTCTCCGCCCTACTCCTTACTTCCCTACTCTTTATCTTTGGAATTGAATCGCGATTTAGAGAAGCCGGAACCTTCCTCGCCCTAGGCTTCACAAAGAAATCCGTCAAGCGTCTGATGCTCACGGAGGGCTCTGCTCTTGCGCTCATCGGAACATTACTAGGCTCCGTCGCGGGTATCGCCTACGCCTCCGTAGTCCTCTATGGTCTCAAGACTCTCTGGACCGACGCGACCCGCACTCAATCGCTCATTCTCAGCGTGGAACCCGTCACGATCGTTATCGCGGCGCTGATCTCATTTGTCTGTGCTTTAGGGGCAATGTCGTGGGCCATTCGCAAACAGCTCGACAGCAGCCCGAGAGAGCTTCTCCAGGGGGGACCTGAAGTCGAGGCCAAGCAGCTTGTCGGCGAGGCGGCCAACGCGCCCCGTTGGCTCTACGTCACAATCGCGCTCTCATTATCTTCGGCCATTTTTCTCGCGGTCACCGGCCTTCAAAGCGGAAACCCTGCGGGCTTCTTCTTCGGCGCGGGCGCCATGACCTTACTCACGGGTTTGGCCTGGGCTCGTCTAAGCCTTCAAAAACGCCGACAATCAGAAACAAGCCTCGCGCTCTCACTCAATGAACTCGGACAACGGGGCGCCACGCGACGTCCAGGACGGAGCTTGGCTGCGATTGCGCTGCTGTCCATCGGTATGTTCATGGTGGTCGCTGTCGGGGCCAACCGCAAAAAAGCGGGGGATAACTCTGAGTCGCGAAGTTCGGGAACCGGTGGCTTTGCCCTCTATGCCAAAGCGACCCTGCCGGTCTATCACGACTTGAACAGCCCAGAAGGTCGACAAGAATACGACGAGCTGGACAACGATCTGGTCCTCAAGAAGCTATCGATAGTCCCCTTGAGGGTGCGAGAAGGCGACGACGCCAGCTGCCTCAACCTCAATCGAGTGACAAGCCCGACGATCCTGGGAGTCAACACCGCAGACATCTCTCAGCGCAAAGCCTTTCCTATTGGGTCCATTCACGACAGCCTCAAGGTCGGTGACGGCGAAGCCCTTAGCTGGAACCTGCTCAAGCAAAAAGATCCTGATGGTGCGATTCCGGCGTTCGCGGATATGAACACCATTCTCTGGGCGCTGGGAAAGAGCCTCGGCGATGTTTTGGAATACAAAAATGCCAAGGGTCAGATCGTCAAGATTCGCCTGGCGGGATCCCTTGGAAACACTGTCTTGCAAGGACAGTTAGTGATCGCCAACGAGCACTTTGAAAACGCATTCCCCAGCGTCAGCGGTTATCAACTCTTTCTCATCGATGGTCCGCGAGAATCACTGGGAGAAAGCCGAAAAGCCCTCGCTAAAACATTTCAAAGCGTCGGGCTCAAGGTCGAAAGCACGGAAGAACGGCTCGCGGCCTTTCTCTCTGTCGAGAATACCTACCTGTCCATTTTCCTCTCATTGGGAGGATTGGCGTTGATCCTTGGCAGCTTCGGACTTGGAGTGATCGTTCTCAGGAATGTCCTTGAGCGGCAGGGTGAGCTCGCGCTCATGAGAGCTGTCGGATACTCAAAAGCCCATGTGAAGCGACTCGTCTTTGTCGAACATCAGCACTTAGTCGGTTTGGCCCTGCGCTGCGGCCTATTCTCCGCGCTCGTGACAATTGTGCCTGCCGTGCTTAGCGGCGATTGGCCCTGGTTCGCGACCTTGCTCACAATGACCTTAGTCACGGCGAGCGCTTTTCTCTGGGTTTGGCTGGCGACTCAATGGGCGTTACGCGGTCCTTTCCTGGATTCACTTCGACGAGAATGAGTCTAAGACTCCGACCTCTACTTTGCTTTGAACTCAAGATTTTTGCCATTCCAGACAAGCTTCATAGTGTTTGCCTGGGCCATAAAAGACATGGCATGAATCATAGAGATCTTCTTGGCCCGAACGGTTATTTTCGTCTTCCCCAGCTTCGCTGAGTGAAGAGTCACAGACTCGCCAGAAATGTCCTTTAAAAAGGCAGCAATGTCGGAGAGGGGTGTATCTCTAAAGTTGACGGTCACCATCTTCTTTGCCAGCAAGTCCCATTTTTTGATCTGTTCAGCGGTCGAACCCTTTGGTGCCTTCGCGACGGTAAATGACTTGAGGCGTTTTTTGGTGCTTACAATGACGAGCCCATGCTCCAGCTTGTAACCAATATCGGGATTGCCACAAATTGCCAACTTCAAGCCATGGATCAAAGAGACATCTTTGAGCTTGAGTGAGACCTCTTCACTCTCTAATTTAGCGCCTTCGTCTAACACAAAGTTCATGCCCGTAATTGCGCCAAAGAAGCTGATCACATCTCCGAGAGGAGTTTGAGAAAAGTTGAGAGTGACCTTTTTAGTCTTAAGATCCTTCTCCAGCTTCTCTTTCCACTTGTCCTTAGCGAAGGCTGGGCTACTAAGGCTGACGACAAACAAAAGGGCTAGCAAGATTCTCTTTGAATTCATGTCACACTTCTCTCTTTTAATATTGGGATAAGACTGGACTATGCCAAAATTGATTCGAGGCTCCAAAAACTATGTTCTTGGGACCTCTAAATAGGGGCTCAGTGTTTTAAGGCTTAGAACTTCCGCTTTTCTTT
>JARGOJ010000871.1 GCA_029210225.1 Planctomycetota bacterium | reverse complement strand
GATGATCTCAGCCTCAGGAGCGTCGACGACAGACTCCGACGCTTCATTCTCGATCTTGGGACTGTCCTCGGCTGTCATGCGTTCCGAAAGCGACCGATGTTCAAGTAGCGGCCAATGTTTGCGGTGGGATCGACTTCAGGAACGATGGTTCCATCGTTGCATGTGAGCAGCGTTGCGACACCAGGACCGTGACCCGCCTTATAGGAATCGGCGTGAATGATGCAACCGATGAGCAGTGCGCCGCGCTTGTAGGACCAGCCGTGGGTTGCCTGGTGGTCCATAATCGCAACGAGGTCACCGAGCTTCAGTTCTGTGAGGGCATGTTCCATGAGCGCGTCCCGCTCACTTGATTGAATATCGTAGTCGCCGCGGAAGGGTGTTGTCTTGCCGATGCCTGAGCCCATGAGGAAACAGGGGACTTTGCCGGCGACGGGCACATGAATCTTGCCGTCTTTCTCGACGATACGCATTTTGCCGAGAAGATTTGGGCTCATGTTGTAACAAGCGACTGTCGGGAAATCGAGGAGCTTGAGGCCCTGGCCGCAGGCGCGAACCATCATTTTGTCATCGTAGGTGAGCTTCTCCAGGGTGTCATCAGCGAAGTCGATCATGACGTTTTCTGCGCCGCCATGCTTTCCAGTGACCATCCCGATATCGCCCTTCGCGTCGCCGCTCATGACTGTGACTTTATTGCCGATGCATGAGAAGACCTGGAAGGCGTTATTGGGCTCTTTGAGCCCCCCGTCTCCGGCTTGGGCGGACACACAAGGCTCAATATGGTCTGCGGCCCAATCGTAGGCCGAATCCCCAACCTTTGCGTTGTAGGTGATGCCTCCGGTTCGAAATTCACAGAAGGGTTCCCCTGTGGTTTTTACTTGCCAGTTGCTTCCCATGGGTTGGCGAGCGTGGCCTTGGAGACCCATGATGGGTAACTTATCAGCATTCGTTCTCATGCGTTTCCCCTGTATTTCTTTCATTGGACTTTTGCGAAGGCGTGACTCGCCGCGTCTTTAATGTTCTCAATGGTTTCTGGTGATTGGGCGCCGAGTCTGGAGATGATCAACGAGGCATAATAGATGCCAATTTGGGCGGCTTCTTCGAGGGAATAAGACCGCAGATATCCGAAAAGAAAACCGGCGCCAAACGCGTCACCAGCGCCGTTGAAGTCGATGGGAGTCTCGACGGTGAGGGCCGGAAGCGTGAGCACTTCATCCTCGCTGGCCACGACGCACCCTTGATCCGATTGGGTGATCGCGATGCACTTGGCATAGGGAAGCAAGGCTTTGGCGAGCACTTCGCTGGATTCGTTCGCGAGCTCTGGGAGGAAAGCCCGAGCTTCTGAAGCGTTGGCTTGGAGAATGGCGATGGGAGACGAGAGCAGCTCTTCGAGTTGGTCTCTGTGGGTGGTGACAACGCCAGGATCACCGAGGTCGAGGGAGATACTGACCTTGGCCTTTCGCGCTTCCTGAAAGAGCCCTGAAAGGACCTTGAAGGCGTCTTTGCTGCCTCGTAATTGATAGGCGCTTGTATGGAAGTGTTTTGTCTTGCCGAGAATCGCCGGTCGTAAATCGCCGAACTCTAATCGGTCTGCGACTCCAAGAGAAATCCCAAAGCTCCGCTCGTTTTCTGAATCAACGAAGGTGTAGCAGACGCCCGTTTTTCCATCCCGCTCAGAGACAAAGGGACTGACCTTGGCTGATTGGAGGGCGGACAGATATTCTTTCGCGAGTTCATCCTGCCCAACGAGGCCAAGGAACGCTGTTTTGCAGCCAAGACGTGCGGCTCCGCAAAGAGTGTTCGTTGGCGAGCCGCCCGCGCTGATAGAGACGACTTCCATCGACTTTAGGCGTTCAAGCAGCGCTTCATGTTGGCCGTTGGATAAGCGAATGCTGCGACCACGAGCCAGGCCTAGGTCTTCGAGCGGCGTAAAATCATTCACTCGGTAGATGACGTCTGTCAACGCATCGGAGAACGCGCAGAGCTCAAATTCTCGTGACGCAGAGGTCATGCTCACTTCTCTGACCCAGACTTTTTCTTCAGGCGAGGCTTGAGGAAAAGAGTCAGGGGTAAGGGGTTGTTGAGTTTCAGGCGGAACTTCAGTGTCCTCGGCGACTCGGTGTCGACCTTGTAGCGGAGCTCCCTGGGGAGCAATATTCCAGCGGCTTGTTTGTAGCCTCGGTAAACCACAATGCGGCCCCGTCCTTTTTCAGGACCCGCAGGAATCACTGACTTTGCACCGATGAGCAGCTTTGTCTTAGATGAGAAGCGAAGCGTGTAGCGGATGGCTTGTTCTTTACTCCCAGAGGCGGGGGGCAAGGTGGCTTCGACCAGTTGATCACCGTTCGGGGCCGAGGGCTTTAGCCGTAGCACCGCTTCTGTCGAATCGATGAAAACGGGGAGAAGCAAGGGGAGTAAGAAGAGGTCCCGGTCGTAACCGGCTTCTTTGACTTCACTGCTCTTCAGGTCTTCGATGGCGGTCGGCTTCGAGGCCTTGTCCCGATCGACGATGAAGGCACTGCCACGGGCGAGAATGACCTCAAGGCGGCGTCCGCTTGGGCGTTTGGCTGTGTAGATGCTCATGCGCCCTTTGAGCCGTATGCGGTGATACTCGCGGATGGAGTCACCGTCAATCGCCAGGGAGATCGACTTCACCTTGCGAGTTGCGCGGTCTCCGCCCATGGCTTTGAGAGCCTCTTTCAGGACAGATTTTGCATCCCCAGCGTCCGCCGTAACGGGCTGGCAAAGGATCGCGGAGGTGAGGACCAGCAGAGCAATCCATCGAGGGGAAGAGCCATGGATTAGGGACCAGATCATGGGGGGAGACTCCAAGGAGAGGGTTTACTTTTCGCCCTCTTTGAGGCTTCTTGCAGTGCGAAATCCGATGCTCACGCGTCGGACATTGGGCTGAACGGAGACACGGTTGCTGGTTCGGAAGAGGAAAGAGCTTGGGGAATCCCAAGCGCCACCTCGTAGCACCCGAAGAATTTTGGTGTTCTTGGGGCTTTTCTTACCATAGAGGTGATAGCTAGACGAGGTCCATTCCCAAACGTTCCCAGCCATATCCATCGCGCCACACTTGGCTTTACCCTCGGGGTAGGAGCCCACCGGAGCGATAAAGGGGAATCCGTCGGCGTGATCGAAGACGGCCGTGGTTGAGAATTTGTCGAGGCGTTCGAGATCGCGCCGACCTTTTCGATTGGGTCGTGGGTTGAAGTAGTTGGCCTTAGCGGTGGGTGTGAGCGGGCGCTCCGACCCCCATGGAAACTCCCGGTTCTCGACGCTTCGGGCTGCATATTCCCATTCGGCTTCGCTGGGGAGACGTCGCCCTGCCCATGCGGCGTAGGTATAAGCGTCATACCAATCTATCCCGACGACGGGATAGGTATCGAACTTAGGATTGCTGAAGTAGTCTTTTGGGAAACGAAAGTTAATTTCACTGTTCTTTGCGGGAGACGGTTGGTGGTCTTTATCTTTGGGGCAATCCTCGTGGAGGACGCGCTTCGCGCCATTCTTAACAGCAGCGAGGAAGACCTTGTATTGAGCGTTGGTGACTTCATACTTGTCGATATAAAAGGGATCGACATCGACTCGAATAATGGGCTGTTCGTCGGCCTCGCCGTAGTTGCTCCCCATGTCAAAGGATCCGGCGGAGACATAGACCTCTGAATGAGATTGACTTGGGCCGCCAGATTGAGGGCCGTCTTTTCCCGGGTCCCCTGTCGAGGCCGAATTCTCTCGGCATGCGGAGAGCAGGAAGAGAAGAGGAAGCGCAGTAAGAAACTTGAGACGTCGCTTTTTTGACTGCGATCGAGTTCTCGCGGGAGAGAGCTGCGGATTCACGGAGGACCTTTTCCTCTTTACTGAATGACGAAGGCTAGGATCATACGAAAAGCTCACAGGGGATGCGAATATGCATTTTTTACACGAATTCAGACAATCTAACGGCGATGCTTGAAACCGCGCCGCTTCAACCTCTTTATTGATAATAGATTACGCGATTCTTGCAGACTATGAATGGTCTCTATACAAAGTCGATGAGATGGCGAGGACCGTTGACACAAGGTCGTTTTATTCTATCTCGAAGGGATGACACTGGCCCCCATAGAAAACGCCCACAGTGACGAAGCATTGTGGGC
>JARGOJ010000870.1 GCA_029210225.1 Planctomycetota bacterium | reverse complement strand
CCGCTTCTTGCCCTTTGCTTTCGGTTTAGGCTGATCGACTTTCGGAGTGGCTTGGCCCAGACCCCTATAGAGCTTGACGAGATGCTTGTCGCCGTTTTGTTCTTTTAACAGCGAAGTGAGGGCGTCACTCTTGTTCTTGAGATGCTTGTCAAAGAACGCGAGGCAGAGCTTTTCAGTGGAGAGATAAATCGTCTTATCACTCTTTTTCCGGAAGGGAATGTTCAGCGCGACGTTGTAGTGATTGACGCTTTCATCCATAAGATAGAGAAAGCGATCGCAGTCTTTTGAAAGGGCATCATAGAGGCGTTTTCCAGTCGAATTCCAACGCAACACTTTGTCTCCTTTTCCGTGGACAATTCCAATGGGTGCCTTAATTCGGCTCGCGTTGCCGACGAATCTCGCTGATCCCTGCCATGGCGCAAAACAAAATCCAGCGGAGTATCCCGGATTGTCGGCGAGTATGTGAGCGGTGCTTCCGCCGCCCATGGAGTGCCCAGAGAGCCCGACTTTCTTCATGTTTAGCGATCCCTGCCAAAATGATCCAGGGCTCTTATTGACAATCGACAGCGCCTTGAAAAGCGCTTTGCCGTCTTGGACCTGCTTTCGTGGATCCCGCAAAGCAGTGTCACTGAGAACAACGATGTATCCCTGCTTGGCGAAGCTCTTGCCAAGCGGAGAGTAGACACCGGCTGGGCCACCGCGACCGTGGAGAAAGACGAGGACCTTGAAGCCGTCCTTTGGAGCTTTCGCTAAGAGCTTCGACCCGGTCTTCGTCGGATAAATGACGAGGCTTTTGAGGACCTTTGTGCCCTCAGAAGTGGGGTTGTCGAAGTTCTCTGTGCGACTGGCTGTGCCGTATTCTTCAGCGACGCAGGGGCCGCCAAAAATCAGGGCCGCGCTCAAGCTGAGAGCTAATAGATTTCTAATGTTCATTTCAATGATCTCCTAAGAGAACCTAGGACGAAGCGCGCCGAGCGACGGCATCGTGATAGGCTGTTTTCAATTCACGCAGATCGTGCTCGGAGAGATAGGCTCCCGAGTCATTGCGCTGAGAGATCATAAGGAATAATTGCGCAGCTTTGTCACCGTATTCCATAAGATCCATCGCATCGTCCATGGATTCTCCGACCGAAATCACACCATGGTGACTCCAGAGGGCGACGTCACTCTTGGTCAACGCTGCGGCGGCATCAGAGGCGAGCTCCGTTCCCCCAGGGACTCGAAAGCCGATGTAGGAAATACCCCGGGGCAAGCCTTGGTAAGCCTCGGTGTGCATTCTGTAGAGCAGGCCCATAAGCAAATCTGGATCTCTCCGAAAGCGCTGTACGAAAGACAGCGCAATAAGATGAGTCGCATGGGCGTGAAGGATGGCTTTGATAGGAATTCCGGAGCGCAGTCGTTGTTGATGGACCGCCAAGTGAGCCGGCAATTCCGAGGTCGCACGGCTCCCTCCCAAAAATCCCCACTCAACGACGAAGGCCAAACCACCATCGATGATTCGCACGATGCCCAAGCATTGCTCAGGACGCTTAGAGATGTCTCGAAAGCGCTTCCCTGAGGCCGTGACCAGGAAACATTGTCCGTTGAGGTCTGGCACTGGATAGGTCAGAGAAATAGCGGGTCCTGAAGAGCTATGGTAATTCGGGAAGTCGATCGCGACCGACATATTGCCCGCCGCTCCTTCACACCAACCCTTGCGCCAAAGCAGGAAGCCAACCTCGCCGCAATCTTGGATGATTTGCTCGATATCAGGGTTCAATCCGAGTCGGCTCACGCGTTCCCCCAGGGGCTCCGGAGCCATCCTTCATAAAGCGCTTTTTGCTCATCCGTTGGTTCGGCGACGCCAATGAGCGTGTATTCAATCGTCCCTCGGGGGGTGATCGGAAGCTCGCGGAGCAGTCCGTTGCGGAAGAAGTGGAGGGATAGGACATCACCGGGCTTGTTGTCGCGGATACGATCTTCAAAGTTGTCTTTCGTGACCTTTTGGCCATTGACCGCGACGATCTCATCTCGGGCCGAGAAGCCTGCCTCTGAAGCGGCGCCGCCTTCAAGTACGCTCTCGAAAACGACCTTGCTGCCGCCTTTTAGAAAAGCGCCAAGGTCAGGCTTACTGCCGGATTCCCGAGCGACGAACTTCAATCCGAAGGGCTCTAAGAAGAGATTCCAGTCGATATCGATGGTTCCTCGGACGTAGTCGTTGAAGAAGTCATCGAGACTCTCTCCGACTAAATCGGAGGCGATCTTCTCGATACGGCCCTCGGCATAAGGCGCGCCGTCGCTGGCTTTGTGCTCTTGCCAAAGACTGCGGACCACGTCATTCAAACTGACTTTGCCGCCGGTCATGGCGCGCATCTTTAAGTCGAGGCAGAGGGCGACTTGCTGGCCCTTCTCGTAGTAGGAAGTGGAGGTGTTGATCGTGTGCTCATCCCTCTGATAGAGCTTGATCCAAGCGTCGTAGGAGGCGTCTTCAAGACTGTCATGGAAGCGCCCAGGGTTCTTTTTCAGGCGCTTGATATGGTCGAGGGTCAGGGCCAAATAATCCTTATCTGAGATGAGCCCTGCGTGGCGGAGGATGACCTCGTCGTAGTAGGCGGTGATGCCCTCGACAACCCAAAGGGACCGAGTGTAGACCTCTTTATCAAAGTCGAAGGGCTCAAAGTTCTCCGGGCGAATCCGCTTGCCATTCCACAAGTGGAAATATTCATGGGCGATGAGGCTTAGGAAGCGATTCCAGTCCTTTTGTTTCCTTAGATTGTTGGCCGCGAACTGAATCACTGACGAATCACGGTGCTCTAAACCGCCGGCGCCGGTGGCGAGGAGGTAAACGATGAACACGTACCGGTCTTTGACGGGGTTGTCGCCGAAGAGGTCGACCTCTGCCTTGATGATCTTCTGGAAGGGTTCGATCCACTCGGAGGCGTCTCGGTTCCCTTCGCCATAGAGGACGATCTCGTGAGGGATGCCTCCGGCGTCGAAGTTATGCCGGGTGAAGCTTCCTAAGAAGAAGGGCGAGTCGGCGAGGACGTCGTAGTTGTTCGCGTGAAAGCTTCGGGTAGGTGCCTGAACCTCGGAGCCCGGGGGCAACGCGCACTCCAGGTCCCAGCCCTCTGGAGGGGTGACGGATATGTCGTAGTCGCGATCTTGCTCACCCTCGACATAGAGGAAGGTGTTGGGGCAGTTGAGGAAAGCGTGGCCATCATCGATATGGTTGGTGCGCACTGAGAACTCGAAACCGTAGACTCGGTAGCTTATGTGCACTACAGAATCGGCGGGAACTTGCAAAGTCCAGGCGTTCTTGCGAATCTTTTTGAAGGGGAGGCTCTGGCCATCGCTGTCGTGGACGGTGATCTCCCGGACGTGCTTCGCGAAGTCGCGAACTTTGTAAGACCCAGGGGTCCAGACCGGCATGACCAAGGTTGTCTCACCGGCTTTGAGAAATGTCTCTAAGGAGGCTTCGGCGAAGTGTTTTTCAGGTTCTCGTAATGAGACCTGATAGCGCATCGTTCTTCTCTCACCCATTCAAAGCGGCTCCTTGCCATCCAAATTTTAGAAGGCCCTATTAGACCTCTCCGATGGATCTCGTTAAAGAGCGAATCTGAGACTCGAAATTCTGGGCTTTCGTTTCATTGTGTATTGCCCCAACGCGTGAATTATCGTTTGCTGTGCAAAATGTACGTCCGGACCCGTGAGCCGGAGGCTCCTTTTAGGGGCTGTTGTCACTTGAGACAACGAATTTATAGGATAAGACGCTCTGGGAGGTTCCAGCTATGGCCGTTCGCGTAGCGCTCAATGGTTTTGGCCGTATCGGTCGAAACATATTTCGAGTTCTTTACGATCGCGACGATATCGTCGTGACGGCGATTTGCGATGTCGCAAATCCCGAACATCTACTTTATTTACTGAAAAACGACACCTTGTCAGGACGATTCGAAGAGCCCATCGAGCTCGTGAATGGTCAACTCGCCGCGAAGGGTCGATTGATACCCTTTGTTGAAGGCCGAGCCCCTGGCGATGTGAACTGGCGCAAGTATGACGTCGATGTTGTTATCGAAGCCAGCGGTCGCTACCGCACCAAGGAAGACCTTGAGAAGCACTTGGCCGCCGGCGCTCGCCGCGTCGTCTTGACCGTTCCTCCT
>JARGOJ010000869.1 GCA_029210225.1 Planctomycetota bacterium | reverse complement strand
TCGCTGAGCGTTCCGCCGGCTATCTCCAGAGCCGAGGCATTCAAACCGGAGACAAGGTTTGTTTAGTGCTCCCCACCGGCCCCGCGTTCATGGCCGCTTTCCTTGGTTGCCAAATTCTAGGAGCCATCCCGGTCCCGGCTGTGCCCCCCTATTCCCTCAAGCGCCTCGACGAATATCAGAAAAAAACCGCCAGGCTCATGGAGACCTCCGAATCCAAAGCGATGGTCACCTCGGAGCAACTGCTCCCCGTCTTCAAAGCCTCCAGCGAGGCGTCCTTCAAAAATTTAATCTCCGACTTGCAGCTGCTCTCACACCGCGAAGAGATAAAGACTCACGCCAAATATGACTCTCACGCGACCGCGATGATTCAGTTCACCTCAGGGAGCACGGGCACTCAAAAAGGCGTCGTCCTGACTCACGCCAACCTCCTCGCCAACATCAAAGGAATCGGAGAAGCCGCTGAGTTCACCGCCGAAGACGTCTGTGTCACTTGGTTACCCCTCTATCACGACATGGGTCTCATTGGGCACTTCCTGGCGGCGATTGTTTGGGGTATGCCCCTCATCCTCATCCCACCGCAGCGCTTTGTTCGCAGGCCTAGCTCCTGGTTGAAGGCCATGACCAAGTTTAAGGGGAGCGCCAGCGCCGCCCCGAATTTCGCCTATAGCCTCTGCAACAAGAAGATCACTGAGAAGACCATGGCTGAGCTCGACTTATCGTCGTGGCGCGTGGCCTTCTGTGGAGCTGAACCCATCGACACAAAGACCGTGCGTCGATTTATCGAGAAGTTTGCCAGCTGCGGCTTTCCAAAAGGCACCTTCTTTCCAGTCTACGGAATGGCCGAGAACGCGCTCGCCGTCACCTTTCCTCCCCCTGGCCGAGGACCCAAGTATGACACCGTCGAGCGCCAATCCTTCGAGTCTACAGGCCGGGCGATCACCGTTCCCGCCGAAACCGAAAATGCCCTAGAACACATTTCAGTGGGTCGCTCACTCCCTGACCATGACGTTCGCGTTTGCTCGGAAGAAGGGCAAGTTATGCCCGAGGGTCAACTCGGTGAGATTGAGATTCGTGGGCCGTCCCTCATGCAAGGCTATTACAAGAACGAGCAGGCAACCACCGAGGTCATGCGAGATGGCTGGCTCAGAACCGGCGACCTCGGATATCTCAAAAACAATGAGTTGTATGTCACAGGTCGCCGTAAAGAGATGATTATTAAGGGGGGAAAGAACTACTTCCCTCAAGATATAGAAACCGCCGCCGGCTCCGTCGAAGGCGTCCGGGTCGGCTGCTGCGCCGCGTTTGGAATTTTCAACAGTCCCCGTGGTACAGAAGACCTCATCCTCGTCTGCGAGACTCGACTCAAAGGAGAGGCGCGAAATGGAATCGTCGAGGCTGTCCGTCGCGAGGTTCGCGAATGCTGTGGCACCAGCCCGGATGAAGTGGTCCTTGTGCTCCCAGGAAGCGTACCAAAGACCTCTTCAGGAAAGATTCAGCGCGGTCTGGCAAGCCAGCGTTACCTCAGCGGAGACCTAACTCCAGGACGCAAGCCGGTCTTTACACTGGCTCGGGTCTATATGTATCAGATGTTACAAAAGCTTGGCTCGATCACACGAGGCAGCGGCAAAAAGGGCGCGTAAACCCTTTTTGATGAATTCGGGCGACCTCAGACGGGTCTTTTTTTTAAAAGTAAACAGCAGGGAGAGCGCATAGGGTCTTATGTTACAGACGCAAAAGCCCTCAAGCCAAGATCCTTTAAAAAGTGGGTCTTGACGATAAAGAGCTTTTGACTAACATAGCGCCTTACGCCATCGGGCCGTGAAACTTCAACAGAATCACAACCCAACGCCTAAATTGGAGAGGTGGCAGAGTGGTCGAATGCGATGGCTTGCTAAGCCATTGATGGAGTCAAATCCATCCGAGGGTTCAAATCCCTCCTTCTCCGTTAATCAAAGAGTCGTGTTTAGGATGTCATCCTGGACACGACTCTTTGTTTTTTCAGCGATCTTGCTTTTGGCGACCGGTTGCATCAAGCGCAAGCTTTTTATTCGTCCGACTCCCAAGGATGCTCGTGTCTTCCTTGATGGAATCGAGTTAGAGAATAATGAGGGTGTTGTCGAACAGCCCTTCACCTTCTATGGAACCCGGAGCGTCACGACCCGACGCCGCGGTTATAAAACAAACCGGCAGATGTGGACCATACCTACACCCTGGTATTCCCGGTTCCCTATCGACTTCTTCACGGAACTCGTGATTCCCTGGACAATCGACGAAAAACATGAGATCACGGTCTCTTTGGAACAAGAACCAAAGAATCAAAGTAAGAGCACTCAGCAATTGATACAGCGGGCCGAAGATATGGCTAAGGAGGCAGGTTCTGAGCTCCGAAGATGACGCGGACCTTGGCGAGCGCGTTCGCATGGGCACCGAGATCCGGCTGCTCCGAGAACAACGCGGCATGAGCGGGAAGGACCTCGCCGCCGCGATTGAATTAAGCCAATCACAGATTTCTCGTCTCGAAGCCGGTTTACGCCGCGTGGATACGACCCTCTTGCCAAAGCTTGCAGAGGCCCTCTCGGTTTCGATCACCCACTTTTTCCCAAAGCTCGCGCCCCAAACTCCAACCGCGCTCCCGGCCCGGCGAGAGTCGGGGTCTCACACAGCGAGCAAGCCCATTGCGTTAGATGGCGCCGCTGATCCGATCGATCACGTCGGAAAAATCATCCGCCGCGAGCGACGAAATCGGCACATCACCGCAGATAGCCTCGCCAGGTCAGTCAGTAAAGGCACCAGCTGGGTTCGTGAGCTTGAGGGAGGCGCAACAGAGCTGCTGTCTGGGGAGATGCTGCAACGGGTTGCGAAGGCGCTCAAGATCGCCCCGAAGCTACTCTACGATGCTCAGCGCAATCAGATTCGCTATCTTCAGCAACGCATCGGCGCTATGGAGCAAGCCTACGCCAATAGAACTCGGGGCCAGCTAGAGCTTGGTGATAGCCGCCCGCGCTCTGGGGTGCCTATGCTTGGACATGTTGGCGATCGCCTTAACCTCGGTCCCGATGGAGTCCCATCGGCGGATGTCCTCGACTATCTCTATTTACCCCAAGGGCCCGATTCGGACTTCGCCTTGACTCATAAGGGTGAAGAGATGATCTCCAAGGCTTCGCCGTCATTTGATGAAGGAGACTTTCTTGTCTTCTCTATTGAAAAGGAAGTGCGCCACCGAGATTACGCTCTCGTCGTGACAGATTTGGACGCGTGGTTGTTTCGTCAGGTCTTCTTCGATCCTCGGGGCGTTGTCCGTTTGCAGCCGCTGAATATGGACTATGCTCCACAACTTTGTCACCGCGATGAAGTCAAACGTCTCTTTTGTTTGACCGCCCGTGTGCAGAAACTATAGTGGGAGTTTCATTCGTACCACAGAGCACAGATAGCAATACATAACAAAGACTTAGAGAAAATTTGGTTCCCTTTTATGGGACCAAAGCTCTTGTCTAGCCGGTATCGAACGTCTAGTGATAGATGAGGTTTAGCAAGAAGTTCTAATCTGGAGTTGAAATGATTTGGCGTTAAGCGAGTCCCTTGTGGAAATTCATCTTTTTAACCTCAGTTTTGAAAGTTACGACTGACCCATGTAACAAGATTGGCGAAAGACGATGCTAAACAAACGGGCCCTTGTACTAAATCGGCATTGGATGCCGATTGCAACCATTCCAGTGCGTCACGCTCTGGTCATGCTTTGTCGTTCTACTGCGGCGGTGATCTGCCCAGAGAGCTATGAAGTCTTTGATCTAGGGCGATGGATTGAGCGCTCAGCGAACAATCCTCGCACGGATAACGTGGTCGCGACACCCAAGGTTGCCTTGCATCTGCCTGAGGTCATCTTGCTCCAAAACTTTGGAGGCGTTCCCCGTCGGCAAATCTCGTTCACGAGAAAGAACCTCTACCGCCGTGACAACTACACTTGTCAGTACTGCGGAATGCGTAAGCCAACCAGCCGCTTAACAATCGACCACATCAAGCCTCGTTGCCGTGGTGGACAAAGCACCTGGGAAAACTGCGCCCTCGCATGTATCGGCTGTAATACAGCGAAGGCAAACAAAAGCCTCGCTGACTTCGGCGTGAACTTGCTCACGACAC
>JARGOJ010000868.1 GCA_029210225.1 Planctomycetota bacterium | reverse complement strand
GACTTCTCCTTCGCTTTCCAATCCTTTAGAAAGAAGTAGGTTGGCGCGGCTTGCGGACCAAGGCGGGTCAGAATGCAAACCGCGAGACAACGGGTGTCGATATCGCCGGTTTCTATAGCGCGGATAAGGCTCACCACGAAAGGAGAAAGCAAACGAGCTTTCGCTTTGGAGGCTTTCGCTTTGACTCCACCCCTCGCCAACCATTGGTCGATAGTAATTTGACGATGTTCCTTTTCGTCGCCGTAGCGGAAATGGAGGGCCTGGGCTGACTTTGCGAACAGGATGGGATCGATGCTCTTGTTTCTTCCGGCTCGTGCGTCTTCCAATCGAAGTTGAATCCGCTCCAGTTCTGGTGCATTCTTCTTTTGTTTTTTGAGGGAGTGGCTGTAGGCGAGGAAGATTGATTCTTCGCTGGGTTTAAAGAGCGACTTCCGCGTCTCTCTCAGCGTGATGATCGACTGGAAGAGCTCCACAGCCTTAGCATCGAGCTTCATCGTCTGATAGCACTTCGCCAACTCGAAGAGGCTTTCTTCATGGCGAGGATCTAGCTCGCCGAGCTTCTTGCCTTCAATCACTGCTTTTTGGAGAGCTTTCGCGGATTCAGTCCAATTCTGGGTCGCCGCAGAACGTTGGGCCTGGATCATGTGCTTCGCCCAAGTCGCCTCATCTCCAAAACAGACATTCCATGAACAAGCTGCGATGACGACAGCGCTTAGGGCTATAATTTTGTTTTTCATCCGAGGGCTCTCCGTCAAAGTAAAAACTGGGTTTCCCTAGTGGTTGCCTCAAGTGATGACTTTCTTTCAAAATAATTTGTCCTCTTTTTAGGAGAGCAGACTCTCTTCTTCTGAAGATCATCTTCGGAAGGATAAGAGTTGTGAGATTGTTCGATTGTCGTCCTAGCGCCCCGGTTCTTCTCGCGTTTTTGTTGGCCTTGTTGCCTCTAACGAGCGAGGGCGCGGTCATTGTGAGCCCCGCCAATCCGCAGAGAGGCGAAAGCGTTCGCATTGAGAGCGACCAACCCGGACGTTTGCATTGGGGAGTCAACGGCTGGCGTCGTCCTGCTCCGGATGATGTCCCGTCGGGATCGAAGTTCGAGCTTGGAGCCATGGAGACCCGTCTTATCTCTCAGAATGGGCGCTACAGCCTCACTTTGGGTCCCTTCGCAAACGGCGTCGTCCAAGAGTTGAACTTTGCTGTTCGCCTGGACAATGGCAACTGGGATACGAACGGCGGTAAGAACTATCGGGTTTACTTCTCTGAGAAGAGTAAAAAGCGTCCTATCACTATTGGCCGGGGACCTCGCCTTGGTGTCACTATGGGACGAACTTTTTACGAAGAATTTCAAGATTGGAGCAAAGAGGATGGACATGGCCTCGATCGCTTTTTAGACCGACGGGCCTTTCATGATTCTGGAGACGATAGCCGCGACCTGCTGGCCTTTTACTCCCGAAAAGAGAACGACAACCTCTACCTACGAACAGACTTCTTCGACTTGGCCCATGGCGCCGAGCAAGACAAAGTCAACGTAGCTTTCCTCATTGATACTCGCCCAGGTGGACAGAGCTGGTTGCCTGACTTTGTTCACGGCCAAACCAGTTACCCTTGGGAGTTGGCGGTCATCGTCGAGTCGTCCCACAGCTACAAAGTTTTTAACAGCGCCTGGAAGACTGTTAGCGCTCCGAATAATCGTCCTCAATTGTGGAAGGGCGCCTATTTCAGAAGTGACCTTGACGCAATGGAGTGCGGATTGAGCCTCCAGCTTCTTCGTGAGAATGGCTGGGATGGTAAGAGTCCCTTGCGTTTTCAAGTCTACACATGGAAGCCAGGAAACAACGAGATTGCCGACGCCGTCGCCGAGGGCAATATTTATGATCGACGACTGGACGATTCCATTCTTGAGACCGACGGAATTCAAACCGCCAAATATTCCGCAATCCTTCATGGCAATCAAGCAGTCAAAAGGGCCAGCGAAATCTTCGAGTTGATTCGCAACGATCACGTGAAGACACCTAATGGGAATCAGACCGGTTATCACCGCGCTTTAGAGACTCACGAGATCTTCAATGCTCCAGTCAACATTCATGTCAGCGGAACCCTCGCTGGCTCTTTTCAGTGGGCGCACCACAACGACGGTGGCTTTGACGGCCCTTCATTCAATCGTTGGATTGCCCACCTGACCAAATCAGACAGAGCGTCCCTCATTGGCGGCGTCCTCGCCGAGCACATTGCGCCTTACTTTGAAACGTCTGGAGTGAATGAAGCCAGCGTCGAATTGAATCACAAGGTTCTTCAATCTGTTTATGGTGTGGCTGTGCCTCGGATTTACTGGACTCCTGAGCGTGTCATTCGGGCCGCGACCTTCAATGATATTAAGAGCTCGGGTTACGATTGGACCATTGTTGATCAACACAACCATATCTGGAACTGGTACGGAAAGAACGACGCGCTCTCCAACAATGGCTATAAAGTGAACCGAATCAATGGCGTGAATTGTTTTCTGATTAATGATGAACCCGACCAGGTCAAGTTCGCCGTCACCGATGGCGGCGCCTACCGCAACACCCGAGCCCTCTTGCTGGGCAAGGCTATGGACCCCGACCAAGAGCAAGTTGTCATTGTCTTTGACGACTGGGAAGCCTATGCCGGACGTTCATTTACATCCTTCGGTGTTGGGAATGACAATCCCGATAATTACAACTTGAACATTCGTTGGTTAGCCAATCACCCTTGGGTTCAAGTCGTGACCTTGGACGAAGTCGCGAGCTGGAATTGGAAGCCTGTCGATCGCGGTCAACGCTCCGACCTCAAAATGACGACTTATCACTGGCTCAACCACGCCACTGAAACGAACTACGACGACTGGTATTACGGGTCTTCTGGTGAAGAATCTTTTGCCGACCAATATCCTCCTCTCCGCCCAGGCCAAAACGCCTCAAAGAGATTTGGCGACGTTTGGACACCCGGCACTCTCTTCCACGACACCTGGAAAGATGTGCAGAATGCTCCCGAGGGGCCTCTCAAAGAACTCGCCAAGGCAACTTATTGCACCGCGATTTTCGAGACGGCATGGCACGACGAAGACCAGCATAACTATCACGACCGAGATAGCGCTGGCGACTACCTCGCCCCAGATACAAGCTACGATCGCATTTCAGGTTGGGCTTTCGGAATGCACAACAAGGTTCGCGATGCCAGTATGATTGCCTCCGCCGCTCATTGGGCCAAGAGTAACCCGTCGAGTCAGACAAAGGTTGAGAAGCGCGATGTTGATCAAGACGGCGAAGCAGAGACTGTTCTTAGCAACAACCGAGTCTACGCAGTCTTTGAGAATGACGGCGGACGCTTGGTCATGGCTTTTGCTCGTCGACTGAGCGATGGCTCAGCCTATCCTGTCATCGGGGCGTCGATCGTCGATCCTGGAGCCCGCCGGGAAGGCGAGATTGAGGGCGACTTCCGTGTCTCTGGACTACGAGACCAGTGGGCTAGCGGTTCTTCTAGTGATCGCTATATCAACGCCCATTACAATGTTTCGAGCAGTTCAAATTCAGTGACTCTGCGTTCTGACGACGGAAAAATTAGCAAAGTTGTCTCATTAGCGAATGGATCGGATCGCTTAGAAGTCCGTTATAACACCGACGCGAGCCTGGGAAAGGTCTACGTCCGGACAGGACTCTGTCCAAACCTCATGGCCTTGTTCTCTGAAGGTCAGAGCGCATTGGACGTAACGGCGACCGCTGGTCGTATCGGCGCTAAGGTCAAACATAACGGCGTGACCGTGCAGGGTATGATTGAGCACTCCTCTGTGACAGATAAGATCGTCGACTCGGCTTTCAATAATGGCCGAAACGCGGCGTTGACGCAGCAATTGGAAGTGACGGGGCGGGGGTCGTTTCAATTTACGATCATATTGAGCGCTTGGTAATACAGGGTTTAGAACTGCCGTTTCAATTCTAAATATCGAGGATCCTGCCTTAGAAGACGAAGGCGCGGGTCCTCGTTTAATTTCGACCGATCAAGGGCACCGCTCTTCATGGATTTTTCAATGTAAAGGAAAGCCCGGTTGATATGGGACGCTCTGATTTTATTGTCGGAAGCCGTTTCGGCTAAGCCCACGCTTGCGAAGACGACTTCGAGATACAAAGGCC
>JARGOJ010000867.1 GCA_029210225.1 Planctomycetota bacterium | reverse complement strand
TTCTTCAAGGGCAAGGCGCGCCTCGTCGACGACGGCTTCTTCGTCCTCGTCAATCACGTCGTCGTCTTGCTTCTTCACTCCATCTTTGCGACACCCTTTGAATAGGGATTTCACTCGGTCAAAGATGCCGCTCTCATTATTATCGGTTTGCTCTGGCTCGACTAATTTTGGCTTTGTTGGCTTAACGCGCTTCTTCTGAGGACGGCCCGCCAAGGGATCGATCAGGTCGAGTTCTTCAAATTCACCGAGCTCAAAGGGTGCCTTCAAAACACATTGAGAAATACGCTCCGCGTCCCCGTCAAAAATGAAATCGACCAATTGTGAAAGCGGACGAAAGCTCCGCTCCTCAAACTTAATCGCCTGAATTTGACCGCTGCCATCATCCTCTAAAAGCGTGATCTCTCCAGAGCGCACAGAAAAGGCTTCGCTGTACCGTGACGCCCGGAGGGCTGGCGTCAGCACATTGCGACAGGGCAACAATAAATTGGGAACGGCGCGGCTCAAGGGCGCATAGATCCGCCCCTTTTGAGGCAGCAGATTCGGCACTTGACGCGATAAGACCTCGCGCAAGATAAAGACTTCTTCACCGCTCGGCAGCTCTAGAATCACCATCAAGAGATTCTTTAAGTGATCCTCCGGAGTCTCCTCCAAAAGAATCTCCAGCTCCTCGCGACGGCTTGTGGGGAGTATCCATAGTTCAGGGTCGGCGGGGGAGGCGCGACCGGTCAAGCGGAGCTTGATCTCAATTCTTGGTGAGGTCTCGGAGGACCCCCATTTCTGGAGCAGTGAGTCGTCGCGCTGGAAATCTAGGAAGAGCCCGACGTCGCGGAATGACTTGTTTACAATGAGATTGCGAGTGCCATCGCCACTGAAGAATGTCGAATTCAAGCCGCGAGGATCACTCGGGAGCCAAGAGATGAACGGGTGGGTGTAACCCCATTCAAAAAACAAGCCACGACGCTCATTCTCATAAAAGACCGTCACACCGTCACCACTATGGACCTCTCCCCATTTCTGAATGAGGTGGAAGGAGGGTGTTGTTGCGAGAATGACCTTGGTGTCGGCATCCCCCTCTAAAGTGGCGATGGATAAGTCGTCGTGGCCCAACTCCAAATGCTCGATGAGGACGCGGCGATAGATCTCGTCGTCTTCGATCCAAAAGGCCACGCGATCATAGTCGTGTGTCCTGTTGAATGAACTGAGGCGGCCGAGCAGAGCCAAATTGGCGCCGCTGTGTCTGGAGGCGATGCGAAACTTCTTGCTCCGCCCAAGGAAACCACGGATCCCACCAGTCTTGATGGTCACTGTTTCCTTTTTTCGGTCCACCGTCGCGTTGATCGCTTCGGCGATGCCGTCCTCGACCTTGAGCAAGCTTTTGACATCCGAACCCGTAAGGACAGGTCGAATAGGCTCATCGTCCCGCGATACATAGAGCAACTCGAAGTTCTGATCGAGTAGTCGCGGGTCTTGCGCTGCCAAAGACTTGACATAGCTGGTAAAGGCTAATTCGTCGCGAAAGACGAGAATGGATTCCGCAGCCATTGTGTGTCCTAAAAAGTTCGATTATTGACCGGAAGCTTGAGCTTCACCTTCAGTATTTTGGTTGCTTGCTTGAGAACCCTCTTTCGATTGTACTCGCTCAACCGTCACATCGCCCAACTCGTCGGGATTCAGGAGACCCTCTCCGACTAACTGTTTGACGATGTCTCTGTGCTTTTTCTCATGCTCATGTCGCATCATGTCTTCGTCGGAATCGTACTCAATGACGATATCCTTCAAACCCGTTTTCAGATTCATTTTGAAGCTGATGTTTATCTCACCCATGGTTCACCTTAGCTTTTTTACAGGGTTCTTTGTCTCAACGACGACTACGAAATTCATTCTTCCACCAAGATTGGACATGCTCTTTTGCCTTCACCGTTAAAGCAACCGAACTAAGGCACTTCTTCGACTGCCAATACTCTCGCCCATCTGTTGTCCTCTCGACCATACCGAACTGTACCAGATAGCGGCGCAAATGATTGTCATCGTAATGCCAACCGAAACGGAACATGGTTTTTAAGGCGCCCTGACCCCGAGTGATGATGGAGTCAAAGTCCTCATGATGCAGTCGACCTATCGCTGGCAATCCCTCTCGAATGACCATCAAGAATACGAGCCTCAGAATGCCTTTTCTCGGAGGAGATGGACAACCTCGGGCTTTGCCGAGTTCACTCAAAAGACGACTTTGAGTCACCAGCTTAATGCTCAAGCTCGATAAGACATCTTTCAAGAATCGTCTCACAGCAACCGCATCCGTCTCAGTCTCTTCGTCCTCCAACAGCTCTATCACAGCTTCAATGAAGTTGCCCCGAGTCGGTGTATCGCAAGCCTCAAGTTGACGCTGCAAAGCGCGAAAGAATACTTCCTCACCGCGTTCGTCGCCTTTGTCCTTACCCTCTTGAAACCTCGACCGCGCCGAAATAATCTTCAACAAAGCCGCTTTATAGTCTCCGTGACGCAACATCGACCACGCTAAATGATCGATGTGATCCCTAGAATCATTGTTGAGCAGACTCTCCCGCTCCAAAGAGCGTAAGTGCCGATCTCCACTATTCAGGAAGCCGCTGGCTCTTTCTTTTCCTCGTCCGAAGTCTCCGAATCCTTGTCCTCGCTTTCTTCCGTCTCGTTCCATTGCAATTCCGTCCCGTGGCGCTTGGCGATCTCTTTGATTTGCTCTTTCTCCAAGACACGAGACTCAGTGACCGTCTTAATCATGTCATCAAGCATTGGACGGTTATCTTGTAATAACCCAATCACCCGATTTTTCGCCGCCTTCAACATGCCCTCGACTTGCTTATCAACTCTCTCCTCAGTCGAATCGGACACGCGACGACGGACGACGCCTCCTTCTTCACCGCGGGCCGGTGAAATGAAGACCATTTGAGAGAACTCGTCAACCATCCCCCAACGCTCAACCATTTCCCGAGCAATCGCGGTCGCCCGTAATAAGTCGTTCTCCGCGCCGGTAGAAATCGTCCCGAGAACAATCGCCTCGGATGCCCGTCCCCCGAGCAAGACGCAAATCTCATCCAGAAGCTCACGGCGGGTCAAGACATGATCGCCACGACGACGCTCCTGCATCACGAAGCCGCCAACAGGGGAGTCTTCCATACCTTCGATAGAAACCTTCTCAGGCGCCGGAGCGTGCTCCAAGAGACAGGCCGCCAAAGCATGGCCGCTCTCATGAACCGCGATGGTTTGCTCCTCGTCAGTAGTGGGCGGACGTATGGCGAAGGTGTCGCCGATGATGTCATTGACCTCTTTAATCGTGATCGGATGCTTTCCCTTACGAATAATCTCCCGAGCCATCGCCCGACAAATCGCATAAAGGTGGTCGCCAGAGAACTTCACCCGACGCTCAACATTCGAGTAGCCACCAGTCTTGCGAACCAAGTGAGAGAAGACCTTCTCAGGAATCTCAATATCGAATTTCTTCTGGTAGACTTCCAAGATCGAGCGCCTGTCCTTCTCGTTCGGATAAGGAATCTTAATGGTCAGCTCGAAACGACCTGGGCGCAATAAAGCCTCATCCAAAGACTCGACGAAGTTCGTCGTGCCAATGATGAAGACGAGCTCTTCCTTCCGGAAACCGTCCATCTCAGTGAGTAACTGATTCACCATGGAGTGCTCAACCCCAGAACCCGTATAGGTTCCGCGGCGAGTGGCAAAGGAGTCTAACTCGTCGAAAATAATGATTGCTGGAGCGCTCTGACGCGCCCGAGTAAAGATCTGCCGGAGATTCTGCTCGGACTCACCGACCCACTTGCTCTTCAATTCAGGACCAGAGACAACAATCGCCGTTGCATCCAAAGCCGTGGCGATGGCCTTCGCGAAGTACGTCTTACCAGTTCCTGGAGGACCCTCAAATATGATCCCCTTAGGAATCAACTCTTCGATACGCTTGACATCTGACTCAGCGACTAGCTCTTCCTTTGAAGTGTAGAGGTCGAGGATGTCCTTCTGGATCTTCTCCTTCACCTTCACATAGCCACCAATGTCCGTGTCGAGATCGACCCGAGGAACCTCTAGCTCACCACCAAGGGTTAACTCGCGGATGTCGCGGTAAAGCCGCTTGAGCAACTCAGGATTCTGGGCGTCGAAGTCTGCGCGGTCCTGGATGTGCT
>JARGOJ010000866.1:2257-4169 GCA_029210225.1 Planctomycetota bacterium | reverse complement strand
CGATGATCACGGGAAGTTCTGAAATGCGCTTCTTAAAGGTGCGCCCGTGCTGGTGAGCGAGCACTGTTGTCGGGGCGAGGACCGCGACTTGGCGACCGCTGAGAGCCACTTTGACGGCGGCTCTCAACGCGACTTCGGTCTTGCCGAAGCCGACGTCTCCGCAGACAAGGCGATCCATCGGGGTCTTGTGTTCGAGGTCCTTTTTAACTTGCTCAATTGCTTTGAGTTGGTCGGGAGTTTCTGGATAGGGGAAGGCGGCTTCGAAAGACAGCATATCAGCGTCGTCTGGAGGACAACTGAATCCGGGCTGAACCTTGCGCGCTGCTTGGATTTCGAGGAGGTCGGCGGCGAGGTCTTCGCAGGCTTTTTGGACTTTGGCTTTCTTACGACCCCATGCGCTGCTGCCGAGCTTAGAAAGGGGCGGCGTTTTGTCTCTGGGACCGATGTAATGTCGAACCAGGCCGATGCGGTCGACGGGGATATAGAGTAGCGCTTTGTCGCGGTATTCAATGACGAGATGGTCCCGATCACAACCATCTTGCTCAAGAGCTTTGACTCCTTTGAAGAGCCCAATTCCATGAACGACGTGGACAACGGCTTGTCCGGGGGTGAGGTCTCCGAGGCCGGTAATCTCGCGTCCGGAGTGTGGCTGGGAGGACGTCTTGGCGACACCAGACCAACGGTGCCCCCGCATTCGGTGGAGTAATTCTCCGCTGCTCAGGAAGGTCTTGTTTTCTGCTTTGACCCGGAATCCTCGGCCTAAGTCGCCGAGTTCGAACTTAATGCGTTTGTTTTCCAGCAGATCTGGGACGTCTCGGAGTATGCCGCGCATTTGGTCGCGGTCACGCATGTTTGGAGCGAGGATGGTAATCGTGTCGCCGTTGGCGAGGAGGGCTTGGACGTCGTGGCTGAGTTGGCTGAGATCGGAGCTTCGAACTCCTGACGGGGCGCTCCCGAGGTTGACGACGACGCCATCTTTACTGTCGATGTCCCACTTCTCCATGCGGATAAGGGGCCGGGTGTTCAGCTGGGGGAGCAGTTGTTCGTAGGGAATGAGGTCTTCGCTTTGACCCTTGCTATAGGCGGCTTGAGCGGCTTCTTCAAGCTCGGTCGGGTCGCTGATAACGACGAAGCCACCATCTTTTTTGTTGGGGAGGTAATCGAGCAATGAAACGGAGTCGGGGGAGCGTCGCGCTTTGAGGTAGTCGCCAACAGAGACGGCTAAGAGTGAGATCCGGTCGACGGCGCGGATGCTCCGTTGGTGGGTCGGCTCGAAGTAGCGAAGGCTGTCAACTTCGTCGCCGAAAAGCTCGATGCGAACAGGTTGATCGGAGCCAACAGGGTAGACGTCGAGTATGCCTCCTCGCGCTGCAAACTCCCCTGGAGCTTCAACCAAGGGGACTCGGCGATGGCCGCGAGTCGCGAGGATGCGAACCCATTGATCGAGGTTCAGCTCTTCACCAACTGCGATAGAGAGGCCAGCGTCTTCGATAAAAGCGGGGGAGGGGACCCGCTCCATGAGGCTGGTTATTGATGAAATGATGACGGTTGGTTCGCTCTTACTATAGCTCGTTTTGAGCAAGGTGATTCGTTCACCAAGCGCCCCCCAACCTTCGAGGGCTCGGTTGATATCGCCGCCATAATCCAAGGCTGGGTTAACCAGGACCGAGTTTTCCGGGAGTAGGAAGCGAAGATCGGCCGCGAGACTTCGAGTTTCTTTTTCATCCTGAGCGACGGCAAGAACAACTCGTCCTTTGAGGGCGAGCTTCGCGAGTACTAATGAGCGTAGAGAACCAGAGACAGCGCCCAACTGAAATGGGGCTTTCTTTCGGCCTTTGAAAAAGACCTCAAGTTGGTCCAACGTTTTCAAGTTGAGCCAATCCGGTGTGAGAGTCGGGGTCATATTGAGACC
>JARGOJ010000866.1:0-2247 GCA_029210225.1 Planctomycetota bacterium | reverse complement strand
GCGAGCGGAAAAGGGTAACTCATGGATGCCAGCTTTGCATCCACGGCCTGAAAAGTTCTTGCTAGTTGGGATCTTTTAGGGCGGTTTTTTCCAGGAAACGGAGGGGGAGAGTGAAGAAAGGCGAGAAGGTCAGGGAAACTTTGCTTTCTTTGATGGAGACCATCATTAGAATAGGAGCTGAACAAATATGTGTCCTCCGTGCGATGGTGGGGACGGTGAGGAGTATGCGCATGCGCAGTCGAGATTTTGCCCGACGCCTGGCTTTGTTGGCGGTATTGGTTGGTTCAACGTTCTTAGGAGCCTGCACCAGCGAGAGTGATTCTTCGAATGTTGGAGGGAACTCAAGCTTCCTCTTATCTTTCACCACCGAACCCACCAATTCTATTACTGGGGGGGCCTTGGCGCCGGTGGCCGTCACCTTGGCAGATCCCTTTGGGAATGTCTTAACGACGACCAACACACCGGTCACGATCTCCTTGGAGAACGCGAGTAATGCCTCCCTCTCAGGAACATTGACGGTGACTCCGGTCAACGGTGTCGCAACTTTTAGCGACCTACTCATCACCGGAACGGGGAGCAACCTTAACTTTCAGGCGAGCGCTCCGGGTTTCGCTACGACGAGCAGCGTGGCCTTTGTGGTCTCAACAGGCACCCCAAGCCAGCTGGGATTCCTTGTTCCGCCGAGCAACGCAGACCTCGGCTCGGTCATTTCCCCCAGCATTCAAGTCGCGGTTCAAGATGCCGTCGGTTCGACGATTTCAAGCTCGACTTCAATCGTGACCCTGTCCTTGCTAAACAACCCCGGCAACGCAACCTTGAACGGAACCCTGTCGGTTCCCGCCGTCAACGGCGTCGCCGATTTCACAGATATCAGCCTCGACGCGACCGGCACAGGCTTCACCCTGACGGCGAGCACCGCTGGTTTGACCAGCGCGACGAGCGCAGGCTTTGACATTGCCGCTGGGCCCATCGCGGCCATCAATATCCAAACTCAGCCAAGCGACGGAACCGTCAACCTCGCGGTCAACCCTTCCATTGAGGTGGCCCTTGTCGACGCTGGGAACAATGTCGTCACCAGCGGCGCGGCTCCTATTACCTTGGCTCTTGGGTCGAACACAGGCAGGGCGCGCTTGTTAGGGACGACGACCGTGATCGCCAACAACGGCGTTGCGACCTTCAACGATATCCGCCTGAGTGAAGCCGGGACCTCTTTTACATTGATCGCAAGCACCGCGATCGTTCAAACGGCTGTGACCAGCGCGACCTTTGACATCGTGAAAGACAACCCCAACATCGTCAGCGTGACCACAGCAAGCGGCGATCTCGGTGGCTGTGTTCCGATCTCCTACGCCGTCGCCCAGGCGGCTTCTGAGAACGTGGACATTCTCGTCGAATACGACCCCGACGGGACTGGCGCCTTCTTTCCTGCGACTCAAGCCGCTATGACAGGCAGCTCAAGCCAGGGAGTGTCCGGTGTGAACTCTGCTCCGGGGCCAAATGGCGCGAGTTCAGTCTTCCTTTGGAATAGCTCTAGAGATCTGCCTTTGGCCTCCGCGTCCAGCGTTCAAATTCGGGTGACTGCGTCACTACGGGGAGACGCTGGAAGCAGCATGACCCTCAGCAACCTGAGCGTTCAAAACAACGCGAGCTTGACTGCGGGAGCCGTGCTCGCGACCGCGACCGGGCCCAATTCCATAGCTATCGCAGACATGAATAAAGATGGCTTCCTCGATTTCGTTGTCGTCGACGATGCCGCGAGCAATGTCGCGGTCTACCGTCAAGATCCGGCGAACCCAGGAACATTCCTTGGCGCCGTGAACGTCTCCGTGGGCAGCAACCCTCGCTCAGTCGCTGTGGGTGACTTCAATAAAGATGGCCGCTTAGATCTCGCGGTTGCTAACTTCGGTGATGACACCCTCTCTATTCGCCTCCAAAACTCTGGCACCAATTTCTCATTCGCAAGCTCTGCCGACTTGACCGCCGATAGCAACCCTCGCTTTGTCCTCGTCGACGACTTTGACAAAGACGGGGTCCTCGACATTGCTGTGGCCAACGAAAGCTCGGTTCTCACCCTTCATTTTGGTCTCCCCGTGAGCCCGGGATCGTTTTCAGCCGCCGCTCAGCTCGACGCCGACTCGGCTCCGGTGGCCCTCGCAAGCGGCGACATAAACAATGATGGCTTCGTTGACTTGCTGGTCGCAAATCGTGACTCAGACAACCTTTCAGTACTCCTTCAAAACTCCAGCA
>JARGOJ010000865.1 GCA_029210225.1 Planctomycetota bacterium | reverse complement strand
CACTGCGGAGGCCTTGGCTGCGGCCCGCGCCAAGATCGGCGCCACGGCCCTCAAACTCGACACCACTCAGCGCCAGCTCACTCGCACGCGGGCTGGACTCGTCATCGACGTCTCCGCTGTTGGTAAAGGTTATGGCGTCGATCGTATCGGCCTGGCCCTCGAAGCCCTCGGTTACAGTCGTTATCTGGTCGAGATCGGCGGGGAGGTTCGCGCCCGGGGTCTGAATAGATTGGGGCGACCATGGACCATCGGTGTCGAAAAGCCCGATGGAGGCGCCCAGGACGTCACTGAGATCGTGCCCCTGCCCGATTTGTCCATCGCCACCTCCGGAAACTACAGAAATTTTCATACTCTCGATGGCAAGATTGTCACCCACATCATCGATGCTCGCAATGGTCAGCCGGTCAGTCACGGGCTCGGCTCAGTGAGTGTCCTCGCCCCGTCATGCATGCGCGCCGACGCCCTGGCAACAGCCTTCTACGTGCTTGGCGAAGACGAGGGATTCGCCATCGCCGAACGGGATGGTATCCCCGCCCTGTTCCTCACCCCCGCTCGTGGGGATCAAAAGGGCCAAAAAACTCCGAGGCGCCGGGCCACCACTGCCTACAAGCAGCTTCTCAAAGGCACCCGAACGCCCCAATAATCCTGTATTCCTATGCTAGAATCTCGCAAAGGACCAAGACCCATGACCACACTACTATTGACGATAGCCCTGATCGCGATCCTCATGACAGGAATGGCCGTGGGGGTCATCTTCGCCAACAAAGAGCTCAAGGGTTCCTGCGGTGGGGTTGGCAACTGTGAGTGTGAAGAGGCTGGTCGACCGCCGGAATGCCAAAAGCCCGAAAAGGCTAGCGAGTTCAATTCCCAAACGTCCTTCAGCGTTTAATAAAAGCCTCAATCGAGTTCAGCTTTTGCCCTTAAAAGCACGGCATTTCAGAGAAATCTGAGTGCCGTTTTTTGTTTCGACGGATTGATAGACAATTGACATGCAAGAGGTCAAATCGGCCCTTCGAGCCTATAACCGAGTTTCTGGCCGCTTCGGATTCGGAGACCGCTTGTCTACCATGACCAGGTCATTGCATTTTATAACTTTGGCAAAACAGAGTAGATCACTGGTAATAGATCAGAACCAAGATTTTTGGCTCTTTCCGGTGACCATCCTTTGTGAGGATCAGGATTGTTAAGATCATCTTTAAAGGGCTGCTCAATTGTGAGCGCCAAACATTTAAAGTGCTCCGCCACATAGTTACTGGCAACGGTCAGATTGGCTTTGCCCGGTTCGGCTTTGGGATAGCCATGAGTGTCTTGAAAGTCGGGAGTGATCTCCATGTACTTGTTAACAAATTCACTTTCCAGCTTGGCCATTTTTTCATTGTAGGAAGGAATACCAGCGCCGCCAGCCGCAAAGTTGTAAGGAATGGCTTCATCGCCGTGAATATCGAGAAAGATATCAACGCCGGTTTCGGTCAGCTTTTTGCGAACATGATAAACCTCCGGGCTTTTCTCCAATGACGGTTCCATCCATTCCCGATTAAGGTTGGCCCCTGCGGCATTGGCTCTTAAATGACCTCTGACTCCTCCGTCAGGGTTCATACTTGGGACCAAAAAGAAGCGGGCTTTTTTGACCAAAGCCCTGGCAACGCTGTTATTGCTATCTAGAAGACTGTTTATCAGACCTTCCATGTACCACTCGGCCATTGTTTCGCCAGGGTGTTGACGAGCAATAATCCAGATGTTTTTTTCAGGTTTGCTGGTCGCTGAGACTTCCAGCATATTTAAATCTCGACCATCCACTGTCTGCCCGAGTAGGTGTAATTTGCAAATGGAAGACAGCTGAGCAGTATTGACCAAATTCAGATGCCGCTCAAAACTATAAGGCGCAAAATAGGCGTAAAAGACTGAGTCATAGTCTGGTTGATGGTCGATGACTAATTCCTTGCCATCATAAGCGGTCTTGACTCGAAACCAGTCCTTGCCGTCGTAGGAAGCGCAAGCCTGGTAATTTACCCAGCCTTCAGTGTAGGTCGACTCTCCAGCGTTCAGCAATCTTATTTTACATGGCAGACCTTGTCCTCCTTGCAAGCGAAAGTGAAACCACTGTAAAAACTCTGAATGAGAATCATGGCCAATTTTCAATTGAATGTCTTTGTGATTGCTTGCCTCGACAATCTCGATATTGCCACTGTCAAAATTAGAACTAATCGATACCACTTTTTTGTTTCCTTCCGGCTTTTTGAGTACTTCACAGATTAACAAACTAGCAGAACTCCTAAGCATAGATTTTAGGGATCCTCTAGCCTCCAATTCTTTCAGCTTCCAATTTCTCAAAAGTCTTTATGAAGTTATCTGATGGCAAAGATTCGCGTCAAGATCACCTCATTCTCGCCTTGCTCGCTAGTCACCTATGATTCTTGGTTCGCAAAGCTGAAATAGATCTTCATTGGGCATCCGAAGATTGAGAAGGCCAGGACTCTCTCATGGCGCCCCGATAGGAAATAATCAGAGTCCGCTTCTCCCGATCGGAGGCCTTCTCAAAAAGACGCCGGGCTTCGCTTTCCTTTGGCAGGTAAATGGCACTCAGGACATCCCAGCGTTTGGCCAACAACAACATCAGAAAGGACTCCGCATCAAAGGGGTCGTATGATTGCCCTAACGTGACCTGTTCGCTTCCTTCATCTTGATCCCAAGAGCTGCCAGTGGAGAAGTCGCAAGTTTCATCGTTCAATTTGACTGAGTCCATAATGTCTATTCTCACAGGTCAATATCCTCATTCTGGGAATGTTCGTGTTATGACAGGGCTCATCAGTCCCTCTCGCTGTTATGAATATCGGCCTGTGATAAACCTAACTTTATACTAATTTTCATGGGGCTTGAAAATTTCTTCATCTGTCTCAGAAGGGATTTCCTAAGAGCTAGAGACCCAAAACGACGCAAACACAAAGATTCCCTATCCCCAACAGGACCAGGCAGGGGCAAAATGTCCAAGCTCCGCCACCAAGACGAGGACTTTAGGACCCAAGCCCCCAATCCATGCGAAGGATGGGACTTCTTCTGTATCCTTTAGATTGCTCTCAGTCGATTCATAAGCTAGGCTGACGCTTCAAATTTGCCCCCAGGGCTCAGATTTGAACTCGACCCCATACAAGGCAAACGGTCCATAAGCTCATCACAGTTTGGGAGATTTTATGAGTCTAGACTTCAAACTCAGTCACGATGAAGAATTCGAACCATGTGTGGAGATCACCGGGAGCGAGCGCAAGTTTTATCAATGGCCTGAGATCGCTGAAGATTTCCCCGAGATTCCCGAGCAGGCCCGAGATGGTGACGAAGGCCAAAAGCTCACATGGCTGCTTGCCCAAGCCTACGACCACCTGAACCAAAGCCGTCAAAAACTTGTGATCAGCGAAGAGAAGCTCGCAGAAGAGATCGCGAATTGGGCCGAACCTGGCCTGGAGAAGCTGCGTCGCTGGTACGCTGGAGAGTCCATCTCTGCGCCCCCTGCTGGCGCCATGACGGGCCCCGCCTGGGACGGCGACCAACTCATCCTTTACTCCTTCAATTTCGATTGGGGCGGCTCTAGTCGCTATCTCTTTGGTTCAAAACATCGCTTGAGTTTTGGAGAGACCTGGACCGCGGAACGGGAGAACCTCAAGGATCAGGCGCCGCTCCTACTAAGCAAAACAAGCTCCCTCGCCGAAGAGCTCTTTGGAGGAAGAGTCGGAGGCTTCTTGAAAGCTAAGCCTCCGCTTTGCAAAGAAAGACTCTATCTTTCCATCGACCGCGAAGGCGATGCCGCCCCCTATGTTTGGTGGCCTGAGGGGACCGAGCCACAGCGCTACACAAGCTTTGCCAAGCTCTGCGAAGACCACCCGGAAGCCAGTGATGGCAAGCTTCTCGCGGCCCTCGGGGACGAGATCGAGTCGTATTGGGGTGACCGAGGCATCCGTAATCACAACTATAAGTGTATTCCAAATGGCGCCGCTTATCTCGAAGAGTATCGAAGCAAGAACCTGGGAACCTTCAAATTGCGATACTGGGTCGATCAATTAGCCACTTGGGACCTGGACGTCCCCGAATTAGACTCCGTCGCAAGCCCCTGTATTGAGGACGACGTCCTCACCGCTTTTTTCAAAGGCGACAAATATCAGCCTTGCCGAATGGTCATCG
>JARGOJ010000864.1 GCA_029210225.1 Planctomycetota bacterium | reverse complement strand
GAGCGCCTTCATTAACTCCCCGAGTATCAATTCGGCAACCTTTGTAGAAACGGAATTCTGCTTTTCTAGATAACCCGGTGTTAATACTAACGAACGGGTCACTTTCACTGCGCTGGCGCGAACCGATTCATTGGGGAAGTCTAAGAGCTTTAACATGGACGGCACCGACAGCTCTGGCTTTGGGAGGAAGCGAAGACACTGCATGCTCAATATCTGAACGCCGACGTTCTCGTCGTGAATCGCTTTTAACAATGCTGGTCGGGCTGGTTCCGCCGCTTCTTTTAGATTGAGGAGAGCGGTCGCGGCGGCCTGGCGATAGCGAGGATCCTGGGCGGCGAGCTGCTCTATGAGACCGGGCACGCCTGCTGCGCCAATGTCGTTTAGAGCGGTGGCGGCGGCTTTAGAAACGTCGTTGTCTTCGTCGCGGGCTGCTTTTACCAGGTCGCCGCTAGCGCTCGCGGCGTTTTCTCCGAGTTGACCCAAGGCATTGACGGCGGCCAATCGGACCTCGGGGTCCTCATCAAAAAGCGCCTCCTGAAGCCGCAGCATGTTCTCTGGGTCTGGGTGCTCCCCAAGGACCGATAGTCCCCAAACTCGGAGCGATGCAGACGCCGACTGATTCGCTGTTTTCCCCAGGAAAAGGCGAGTTGGAGGGAAGTAAAGTGAAAAAAGTAGGCCCCCAATCCCGCTCGCTATGCCTAAAATGATTTTGCTTCGACGCTTCACCATCACCTCATCTCGGTTTGTCCTGCTACAAGTATGCAGGGTGAAGCCTTTTGAGCAAGCCTTGATAAAGAGGTCCTAAGCCGCAATGAGACAAACTCCGATCCTGACCCTCGGGATTCTTATATTTTCCAGTCAATTCTGCTTTGGACAAGACAAGACGCCGCGAGGCAAAGAGGCCGGCCAATCAGCCCGGAAGTATAGCTTTGAGATATCGATCGATGCTCGCAATCAGGGAAGCTGGCTACGATTCATTAAACAGCAAAAAGGGCTCAGCGTCGTGAGAACGAAAAAGGGCTTCGTCAAAGTTGATCTCGATCAGAAGGTCGTAACCAAAGTCGAGAAATCGAGCGAAGACCTCGGGGCAAAATTCGACTCAAGCGCCTATCTACGGCTTCCAAAGATCCCCGCTGTCAAAGCGCTCTATTCATTCTTAGAGCGCTCTGGCCATGGTCCCAAGAAGGAGATGGAAGGAATGCTCTTCTTCCCAAAAAGTCAATTTCGCAAATTTGAAAAGTTAGTCGAGGCCGCCTGCTACAAGTATTTCATCCCTACCAAAAAAGTAACGAAGGTGGTTTTCAACTACCGCAAGACCAAGCTAAGGGTCGCAGAGATCGAATACCGCGAGCAAGGGAAAGCACAAATCACAAAGCTGCGTTAATCCCGCAGACCATGTTTATCTAACTTCTTCAAGAAGCCAAAACGCGATAATCCCAAGGCCTTTGCGGCGTGGGTTTTATTATTGTTGTAACGCTCCAGAGCGCGAGTGAGAATCTGTCTCTCAACGTCTTCAAGGCACGCTTTTAGAGGTCTATCCAAATTAAAGTCGACTCTCTGAGGCGGCAAACGCTCCGAAGCCTTCTTCCCCTTGCCGCTCTTCTCCTCACTCCTCACATTGGGATCGAGAGAGGCAAAGCTCTGGCTGGGGTCCTTCGCGAAGTGTTGAAAGAGGGACGAAGCTATGTCACTCAGGCTGAGAATTTGGGCGTTCAAGCTGGAGCTTGGCGCGAGGTTTTCAGGAGTCAATTCCAGGCAAAGGCGAAACCTTATATCTCCTTTTTGACGAATGGGAAGGTCGAGCAATGGAGGTTCGCTCTCCCATAGAAAGCGCGCTCTTTCACTGATCAACTGAGCCTTCGCAGAATCGGGCATCTCGGACTTTTTAGTGACGGCTTGACCGGCTCCGTTCAGCGCCACCATTAATTGAATGCTGGGTCGTCGTTCCCCACGGACATCCACGCATCTATAAAACGCCGCCCGTCGGGCAGCAAAGAGTCGCAGTGACTCCGTTAAGAGACGTTCAATGAGGGCATCGGGAGTCTTCGCATCGTGAAAGTGGCGATACGCCGTCAGCCAGCCAAGCATCAGGTTTTGATTTTCCGTTGAGGAGACTTGAACGGATCCTTCTTGGGGACTTTTCAAGCTCTTCAACGCACGTAAGCGGGAGCCTCCCAGAATGGCTTTTTTCTGAAGTGGAGGCAGGCTCTCGCTCAAGGTTTGGAAGCTGTCATTGGCTTTGGCTTTAGCTCTGTCTGCGGCCTCTATCAAACCAGAGCCAATGTAAACTCGCGCCTCAATCATCTGACGGCGAATGAATTGAAAGGCGGTTTCTTGGCTGTCGGTGACAAAGTCAATTTGAAAGACCGTCTCCATTTGGAGCAAGGACCGCGCATACCTTACTTCTAAGGCAATATCATAGGCGAGGTGAGCGTCTTCCTGGCACTCTGAAAGCACGGAACGGAACCCGACGAAGGCCTCTTGAACATCGCCGCTGAGCAGTTTGAATTGGTGGGCGAAAAACTGGAGTCGACGGGTCGCCCCGTGTAGCCCGATTTGGCTCGCTTTCCGGAGCGCTGTTTCAAGATAGAGATCTAGTTTCTTCGTGGTCTCCAGGCGATCGTTCTCTGAGAGATCACCGGGTATTTGAAGGGCACGCAAGACGCTCTCAACCATGATCACGAGGGCATCAACTTCGTCGAGTGGCAGGTTCAATTTCTGCGATTGCTCAAGCGCGCAGCGGGCCAGGTCGATGGCGTTACTCTCTTGGCCTAAAAAGAGCGCGAGTTGAGCTTCGAGGATTTGATCTCTCAAGGCACCCAAGACATTGGGATGGGCCTTTTCAACCCGAGTCATAGGACGCATTTGGAAGATCTCTGCTCCATCACAGCGTTCAATCGCTGCGCGGCAGAGAAGGCGCTCAATTCGTTTCCAATTTGCAAAGTCCGCGCATCGGCGTCCTTGAATCAGGCTCGCGACAGAGTGGCTGGAGTCTTTTTGCCCGAGCTTTGCCAGCAAGAAGACAAAAAGGGCTCGAAGCTCAGCCGCTTGGGGGCTAGAGCTAACTTTATCGACGCAATTCTCCATAGCGTGGCTTAGTAGATGGCGCGCTTGGACATAACATCCGCGATCGATGAGGATTTGAGCTTCTCCTGAGCTTGCCTCTGCATCCCGGCAGAAGAGCTTGTGGCTTCGCGCCAAGCGCCGGGCCTTTTGGAAGCAATGCAAGGCGCGACTGCCACGACCGACTCGTCTATAGACTGTCCCAAGCGCTACGAGGCCGAGGGAATAGTGACTCTGATTGCCGAGCATATTCCAAAGCGTCGTTGCTTCATTGAAGAACTCAAGCGCCGCTTCGAGCGCTCCATCTTTACTCGCGATGGATCCCTGGTGGTAAAGCGCCCATGCCAGATCGTCGCGGTCATTGTTTCGTCGTGCGATGAGCGCCGCCTGGGTCAAGCTCGCCGTCGATAGTGTTCGCTGGCCAAGCTTCTCCCTCGCGGCCCCAAGTAAGATGAGGGGCCTCGCCGCATCACGACATTGCCCGTCCCCCAATTGGGCGAGGGCTTTTTCACAATTGGACACGACCGCTCTAGGGCGCTCGTCTTTATCGTGAATTTGGGCGAGGAGTATGTATGACTCAAGCAAGTGATCGGAGCTTCCCGATTGCTCTTCGAGGGCTAGGGCTTCCCGAGCCTTCTTGAGGGCACGCTCTGTTTCACCCTTCCCGAGCAGCGCCCGAGCCATGGCACGAAACAGCCTTGGTTTTTCTGAGCCTTCGCCGAGGCTCTCCAAGAGCCCAAGGCTCTCCTGGAAATAAGCGAGGGCTTCGTCCAATCGTCCTTCGCGAACTGTCAATTGACCAAGCTCATGGAGATTTTCTCGGACTCCCTCGTAAGACGAGAGTTCACGGGCCGTCTTCAGGCTCTCAAAGAAGAACCGGCGCGCTTGCTCATAGGCGCGTAAATGAACGTTGACGCGCGCCATACGGGCCAGTGCATCCTGACGTGCGAGAGCGTCGTCGAGTTGACGACAGACAGTTAACTCCTGGAAGAGCACTGCGCGGGCCTCCGAGTGCCGGCCGAGCTTGATGAGGCAATCGCTGAAAGCCGCGAGCATTTCCCGTCGTTCTTCAAAGGCCCCAGGAGACAGGCGCTTCAATGCGGCTTCAAAGAAC
>JARGOJ010000863.1 GCA_029210225.1 Planctomycetota bacterium | reverse complement strand
TCAGACACGACCCAGACATTGTTATGGTGGGAGAAATTCGCGACCGTGAAACCGCAGACATTGTCAATAAGGCGGCGCTGACCGGACATCTTGTCTTTAGCACGCTCCACACAAACTCAGCCTTGAGCGCTGTGACTCGTCTCTTGGATATGGGGGTCGACCGCTATCTAATAGCCGCCACCCTCCGCCTGTCTATGGCGCAACGATTAACTCGACGCCTTTGCCAACACTGTCGACAAGAAGCGAGTATCAAGGCGACCCAAGCGCGGCTGATTCTCCGCCCGGAATTGGAAGGGCACCGGGCTTTTGTCGCAAAGGGCTGCCAATATTGCGCCGGGCGGGGTTATGTCGGGCGCCTGGGACTTTTTGAGATCATCACCTTCGACGATGAGCTGTCTAGAGAGATCGTTGAAGGAAAAGGCGAGAATGAACTCATCAAGAGTCTCAAAAGCAGAGGAGTCCCGAGTCTACTGGATGACGCTCTCAATAAGATCGATGAAGGCCTGACGTCTTTTGAAGATGTCTTAAAAGCGGTGAGCGCATGGTGAGGGAGAAATAAATGCCTCAATTTTCATTCACCGCGAGGGACGCTGCGGGCCAAAATCAGTCGGGACAGCAGGAGGCGCCTTCGGCTAACGCCCTCGTGGGAGAGCTTCGTGAGCGCGGTTGGCTTGTCTTGGAGGTCAAGGCCAGTCAGGGTTCTGCTACTTCTTTCAATTCCTGGTGGCCCAGTCAGTGGTTGCCTCCGCGCTCTTCTGATGTTTCATTGAGCCTTCGCCAATTATCAGTGATGCTCCGCAGCGGATTGACTTTATTGGCCGCGCTGAACACTGTGTCGAAACATTCTCGTCGTGGGCGTCTCTGCACTATTTGGAGCGTGATCGGCGATAGGATTGAAGAAGGAACGAGCTTCGCGGACGCGCTTAAAGAACACTCTTGCTTTTCGGATTTAGTGGTTCAATTAACCCGCGTCGGAGAAGAAACGGGGACCCTGGATAAAGTTCTGCTTCGGGCTTCAGAGGCTCTGGAAGCTCAGCGGACATTGAAGACCAGTGTCTTTACGGCGCTCATGTACCCGACCGTTGTCTTGGTCATGACCATTGGTGTCACGGCCTATATGATCTTCGATCTCATTCCGAAATTAGAGCGTTTTCTCGGGCAGATTGGCAAACGACTTCCGGCCATCACTCAACTGTTGCTTGATATCTCTCAGTATTGTCGAGACTACTTTATTCAAGGATCAGTTCTGCTTGTTTCCGCCAGCATTGGTTTTTATCTCTTCTATAATTGGCTACCTGGGCGTTTGTGGGTTGATAAGTGGTCCCTGCGGATACCGATCATGGGAACGATCTTCCGATTGACAGGGACGCTTTTGCTATCAAGGTCTTTAGAGCTGCTACTCGCCAGTGGGATCACATTGATTGAAGGGCTCCGATCGGTTGAGTTACTCATGCCAAATAAATATCTCGGGCAGCTTATCGGTCAAGCGAGAGAGCGCGTTCTACAGGGCTCGGAGCTTGCTGGACCTTTGACTGTCAATGGCGCCTTCGAGCCAATGCTCGGGCAAATGATCGCAGTCGGGGAGCAGTCGGGAACCTTAGAAGAAACATTGAATGAAGTGACGATCTTCTACGAGGCGGAATTAAGCCGCTTAGTGAAACGTTTGAGCATTCTCATTGAGCCAGTCATTATCGCCATTATTGGTGGCATCGTTGGCTTTGTATACATCGCGGTCTTTATGGCGCTTTATGCGGCCGCAGGAGGATAACTATGACTTTGAAGCATGTCTTTGGGATCTTGGGGCTCTGCCTCATCTCTGTCCCACTCTTTGCTCAAGATAAAGAGATTAAAAAGACCCAGGCTAAGCAGGCTGAGGCTAGAAAGGCAGATCCTGAAAAGCCTGAGGCCAAGGTCGCGGACTCTAAGAAGGTTGAGCCCAAGAAAGCCGAACCCATCAAAAAGGCTCTGCGAGACCCCACTGCCGCGAATGGAGTCTTCCAGCCTTATCGTGGGGGAGTCAAAAATCGACAGCAAGTGAGGGCGACCCAGTTGCCCGAGATTCAGCTGAAGGGACGGGTTCTTGTTGAGGGCAAAGATCCTGCCGCGCTTATTGAAATTGAAAAGCGCGTGATTGTTGTCCGTGTGGGAACAGAGTTGACCTTGAATACCAAGTCTTCTGTGCTCTCAAAGACAGCGCAGCTGACGGGGCGTAAAGGACAAGCGGTTTTGACTGGTCTGGTGCTTAAGGTGACGAAGTTGACAGCTTCCGATATTCAATTTGAAGTGCTGTCAACAAAACAGACCCTAATTGTTCGCTAGAATTGAATGAGAAAATCCATGATGAAAATGAAGCCTTTTGCGTGGTTAGTTATCCTCGCTAGCCTTGTCTCATTCTCGACAGCGGACGCCCAAGAGAAAGACAGCACTATTCGGCGTTCAACTCGCCTGAAGTTGATTGAATTTCGGGATGTAAAGCTGAGAGATGCCTTGCGCCTTCTCGCTGAACAGACAGACATGAACTTCGCGCCGTCGAAGAACGCCGCTGACATAAAAATCTCGCTCTTCTTGAGAAACGTTGAGGTCTTGGAAGCCGTCAATGTGCTCTGTAAGGCCAACAATCTTTGGTTTCAGATGGATGAGAAGAGCAAGATCGCTCGCATTCACACGGCTAAAGAGTATCAGAATGACATTCAAAGCTTTCGCGAAGATCGCATAGAAACCTTTACTCTGCTTTACCCTAACGCCAACGATGTGGCACGAGCCATTCAAGACTTGTTTGGCAATCGAGTTCAGTATAATGAGCAGAGCAACCAGCAAAACCAACAAGCGACCCTCGATTTACAGCAACGCTTTCAGCGCTTTGACATCTTTGACGAACGAAGCCAAGGGTTTGGGAATCAAAACAATAATGGTGGAAACAATCGCGGGAATAACAATCGCAACAATAACAACGGTGTATTCGGGGCCCAAAACGGACGGAACCTCTTCAATAACAGGAACAGAAATGGAGGCGGCCAGAATCAGAATGTGCCTCCAACCATTAACCTCGATCAAAGCCAGATTCGCGGTTTAACTGGCGAGCAAATACAAGCGCTCCAAGCCGGGGGCGATGACCCGGCTGTTTTGAGACGTTTGCTGGGGCGAACCAATATCTTTGTCTCAGTGATTCAGAAGCTCAATAAGATCATGATTCGCACCGGCGACGAGCGCGCCCTGAAGCAAATTCGCGAGCTGGTGAAGAAGCTCGACGTCCCAACTCCCATGGTGCTCTTGGAGGTTAAGGTTCTATCCATTGATCTGAGTGATAACTTTAACTCCGTCTTTGATTATCAAGCCTCCGATGGCTCAGCGGTTGCCGGGGGATTTACTACCGGGGATATCCTAGCGCCGGTCTCCGATGCGATTACTGGAGACTCTTTACGGAAGGCGTCAAGCCTAGGCCTTGGAGGGACCGGACTCCGCTCTGACAACTTGATCTTTCAGTATGTTCACAGTCACTTTCGGGCCCGGATGCAATTACTTGAAAATAAAAACAAAGTGACCGTTCTCGCCACGCCTATGCTCTTGACCGCGAACAACGAAGTCAGCCGCCTCTTTATTGGTGAAGAACGTCCCTTGAACCGGGGCTTTCAGGGGGGGCAGATCGTCAATAACATTGGTGGGGTTCAAACAACCGCTGGCACCAGCAACATTGAGTTTCGTCCGGTTGGCACGACCCTGCTCATTACTCCCAATATCAACGCGGACCGCACTGTGACTTTAAGGATACTCCAAGAGAACTCACAGATCGTTCCCAATGGGGCAAATGTCCTCGTCCCAAACAATACAGGCTTTATTCAACAGCAAGTCGATATCGTCTCTTCGAGGTCTGTCAGCGGAACGGTTGTCGCCAAAGATGGCTTGGCCCTGGCTATTGGCGGATTGATTGAAGAAGGAGTGAGTGATAATAGAGCGCAGGTGCCTTGGATCGGGCGAATTCCGTTGCTTGGCTTCTTCTTTCGCCGGGAGAACCGGGGGCGCTTTCGCCGCGAATTAATCATTATGGTTCGCCCTTATGTCTTGAACACTCCAGCTCAGAGCGAGAGCGTTAGTAAGAAGCTCATCGAAGAGCTGAGCGTGCATCCTAACGCCCTCGACGCAAAGGGCGGGCTTGGGACCTTTACTCCAGACGAAGTTCTAAAACCAGCGAAGCC
>JARGOJ010000862.1 GCA_029210225.1 Planctomycetota bacterium | reverse complement strand
TGAGCATAGGGTCGACAGTCACGGTATGGACAGGCTTTTCCTCAGCTTCTTCCCAAGAGCCCATGGTATAGCTCCCCCCAGGAAGCAAGTGCAGAACTGACTCCGTCTTCCGATGTCTAAATCCTGCGACTCTGTGAGAGAGATCCGCCTCCAGTGTCGTTGGGCAGTGATAAACCCGAGTCTCTAAGTAATCGTAATGTTTCCTCAGATGCTCTGCGACAGCTTTAATCGTCAAGTCTTGGAGGGAATTTGGAGTCTCATTCCAAGCGAGACGATCTTTCAAAACTTCAAGATAGGCCGCGACCCCCTCACTCCGGGCTCGCGTTCGAATGTACTCTAACCGGAGGTCAAGGTCTGAAGGATCCGTTTCCAGTCGCCTCTTTAAGGATTCGATCTCTCTGTCAATCATCATAGTTCTCTCAAGAAGGCCTTCGATTCAAAACCATTTAGCATCAAGGCTTCCACAAAAGGATCAAAACAATGTGTTCACCCCATAGACGGGGGCAAGGCTTTTCATTGTCGAAGATATCCGGTTCCAATGAAACTTCCTTAGTGCTCGACGGGCGTGCCACTGAACCGAAACGGACGAACTTTCCGCGAGCTTTTCAACGTCTGCTTCCAGCTCCTGGTGATCATGATAACTCGCTTGACAAAGAGCCAGAGAAACAGCATCAGTATCTCTTGAGTTCAATTGTATTCGCATGCAATGAATACTCTCGGGAACACTCTTAGCTGAAGCCTCAGAGCGCCGTATCATTGATTCTAGCGTCTTTGACTCCGAGTTATTGGCCTTGATTCGTCTAAAATCAGCGCGAAAAGGCATCGTTTCTGACGAGACCTTTGGATAGATGGTGTCCTCCGGGTCATCAGCATCGCCAAATCGAAGATCCCAATCAAGCAGCAACAAGCCCTGAGAAATCAATTCTTCAACGACGCTTCGCTCCTTCTCAGAGGACCGAAAAATCTGTCTCCAGCTGCCGAAGAAGCGCCAGTATGCTTCAATCCGATGAAGGGATCGTAGCGCCGCGCTACGGATTCGTCTGACCGGATCCTCTTTTGCGATTGTGACCAACTCCGCAACGAAACTGAAATCGGCGACCTCTCCTAATGCGACAACTGCAGCATACCGCGCCAGAGGATGGGGGTCTCTGACGCCTTCACGAAGACAAAGCACTGAGGCAGGGTGCGCGAGCTGTCCTAAGGATCTGTATATACGGGCGCGAACGGCAAAGTTCTCGTCGCAGGAATAGCCGATAAGGAACGGAACATAGAGATGACTGCTTGGTCCTTTCATGGCCCAACAAGACCAATGACGGTCATCGAGCTCTTTCTGAAAGAAGTCCCTCACTGCGTCTTCCGAATAAATTTCCTTTTCAAAGACACTTCGCCAGACCGAAGCAAATATCTCCGCGCCATAGTCCGGCTCTTCTGCGCCTCCCAAGAAATAACTATTGGACAATGCGATCGCGGCCTCAATGGTGCCTCTTGGCTTAAGCAGCCTCTTGGAAAAGGCAAGCCAATCACATGCACTCCGACACTCACCAAGGGACTTCCAATACGAAGAGGAGCAATGACGAAATCGTCGCTCTTCATTCACTAAGAAATCAAGAAAAGACGACCGGTCAGCCTTAGAAAGCGAGGATAGTGATCGATTTAAATCTTTTGCCCAGCTCCGCTTCGATCGATGGTGAATGTCAAAGTTGCTCTGGAAGATTAGGAAGCCGCCCTTTTTGTTATTCAATCTGGAATGCGCAAGCTCTGTGATAGTCAGTGGATCAAAGGCTTCAGGGCCCTTTACAAACATTCCTATTCCCCGTGCATTTTCTAAAGAGGATTTGAACTCATGACCCACAAGACAACGCCGTACCAATTCTTAAAAGGCGCATCTTTGGGAGATCGATTCATAGAGAGAGTCTGTGTCTTCTTGCGACTCCCGGAGACAATAAAATACAGTATTCAGCGCCATCAAGGGCCCTCCGTGTTCAGCGCAAACGAGCATAGCCGTGATAATGTCTTCGTCAGAAATCCTCACACTGTTTAACTTATCCGAAACCAAGGATAGAACGAGATCCTTAAGAGGATGGTCGAAATTCTCCTCCCAAAGACTCAGCAAGCGTTGAATTTGCTCAAAAGGGTAGTCGGCATTCTTTCCCGGATTGGACAACTCATACAAGACCATGAACGCGGCGTTCGCGCTGATTGCGCAAGCTTCTTCAATGAGCTTCTCAGCCATGTCGAAATCGGTGTAAGGAAAAGCGCAGTCGATTTTTCTAATAAAGGCTTCTTCGTTAGACTTCATCGGTTTTCAATCTATCCTTGCCAGACTTCGTTTGATCAAGGCTGACCCTGCCTCTGAATCACGCTCTTCCATTTAGCGCTCACTTCAGCCTTAGACTGATTTCTTGCCTGGAAATGTCTAAGCTTAAGACGATCACCTCCACTTCATCGTCAATCGCAACAACCTCGCTGGGATGCTGGATAGCTTTGGCGGACGATAGGTCCGAGATGTGAATCAGTCCCTCAATGCCCCTCTCAAGCCTGACGAAAGCCCCATAGCTTAGAATATTGACCACTATAGCCGTGGCTGCGGTTCCCACAGGATAGTTCTCAGGGACTTTTAGCCAAGGGTCCTCGGACAATTGTTTTATGCCGAGTAAGACACGCTCGGCCTCTATGTCGACAAACAGAACTTTGACCCGAATCTTATCGCCGACTTTATAGAAATCGGAGGGATGACTCACTCTCCCCCAACTCATATCGGTCAGGGTACAAAGACCATCAATGCCGCCTAGATCAATAAACAGTCCAAAGTCTGGAATGATTGCAACCACCCCTGAGATGACGTCCCCAAGCTTGAGATTCAAGAGTAATTTTCTTCGGTCTGTTAACTCGGAGGATCGTTTCTTTTCGATATTCTTAGTCATATATGAGTCGTCGGCAAAAGCACTTGAACACAGGCCCAGGCTATTTCCCCGATTGTTCTCCTTCTAACAGTGGAAACATATCAAGATAGTCCCAAGTTCCTAAATAAACTGATTCGATGTCCCTGAGAACATCCTCCACACGAGGATCTTCAGCTTTTCCAAGGCGCTCCTTCACAGCATCATGAATCTCTGGCCATTTCAAATCGACCATACAGTATTCAATAATGTCCTGGGGAAAGCCGTCCTGCTTGTCTAATTCTGTCAATAAATACTCAATAATTAGAGCTTTTATCTCAATGTTCTTCCTGATCCATTCGAGAATCTCGAAAAGATCAGGATCAATTTCGGTCGTTGATATAAAGGGGTCTAGCCTCCATTTATCCACAACAACTTGAACAAGCAATTTCAGTTCATCTAATAAATTCACGGTATCACTCACAGCAGAGTTCACTTCCGGAAGGCTAAATGCCATTCTAAATCTCGTTGCAAAGGTATTTTATAGTTTCAGATCGAGAGCCTTGGACAAGAGCCGACGACCATGATTTACACAAGCACTCAAAGGACTCGTCATGAAAGTAAAGCAAGATATGTTTCAAGCCCTTCCAAGAGAATGGACTGTATTCCCCAGCCATTCTTTCAGCCTCAATCAAACTGTCAATCAACGGTGAGTTCCTCACCTCAACAAAGTGAAGCCCTTTGAGACCGGCATCCCAGAACTCCGATTGCTCAATGCAGTCGAGTGATGGATTCCCTAATCTTGAAAAACTAGAATTGAGCAAGGTGAGAACGACAAAGTAATCCGCCGAGTTCGGATTCAAATTAATTTCTGTTGGATCCCCATGTTGCTCTTCTCGCCAGCTCTTATTGGCGCGATAAATCAAACGCGACTTGCGTCGGCTCCCGAGAAAGAAAGGAGCCGGAGCGCTCCCATGGGATGATAGCAATGTCTCCAAGGGCAAGACAAAGGGCTGGCCTTCTGCTTCCGCCAACGCCCGTTGAACGTCTCCCAACTCAAGAAAAAGAAGATCATGGCGCTCGGCGAGATCGCTCGCGTCTCCATTGGAGTCACGGCTCGTTGCAATCTCAATGCGAGACATTTCAGCGAAGATAGCCTCGCATCGTTCTCTCAACTCACTCAAATCTGATTTCGCCATGAAAGATCCTCTCCCCCTTCACTCACCCCTGACCGCTCATGCTCGAAGCCCCTCGTTGATAATCTTCCACTAAAGTTTCATGGACAAGATCGAGATCAGTGGCTCTCGTGGCACA
>JARGOJ010000861.1 GCA_029210225.1 Planctomycetota bacterium | reverse complement strand
GCGTGGCTCGCTTGCGCCTTGCCCTGGTGGCTTGGGAATCTATGGTTGAGCGGGGTCATTGTTCCGGGACAGGGTTTTATATTTCAGGTGCCGTCGGTTCACAATATTCAGTGGGGATATGGATCAAGCTCCCTCGAATTGGACTTGGGGGCAATGACAGCGTCTATGAGCTTGAATCTCAAGCGCTACATCGTGACAGTTTTCGAGCCACGGAACAGCGCTTTTTTCGGTCTCCTTATGGCGATCGCGATCTTTCGAAACTACCCGGCGCGGTCTTGGGCGCGCTTGCTCGGTTTGTTGGGGGCTGTTCTTATTCTCTTTCGCGCTTCGATTTGGGCCACTCAGGATGCCTATCGCTTCCCGACTTTATCGGCCTTTCTATGGATTTGCCTTGGGGCGGTGCAGCTTGGCGCGATCTTGCCAGGATCGCTTGGAAAGCAGCGGAAGTGGCTCATGTTCGCGCTCTTGCTTATCTTCGTCGGGCCCGGGATTCGCGTTCTAAAGCGTCAGCTTACGACGGAGAAGGCCAATAGCTCTTGGTCGCATCAAGGGCTTCAAAAGCTCTCTGAAAAGAGTCTGCAAGACGAGGTACAGGCCGAGGTTTACTGCGCGACAAATCCATGGGCCGTATATCTGGCAACAGGTAAACGCGCCGTTCTCCTGCCAAATCTGTTAAGCCAATCAAAGCTCCGAACATTTCTCGTACGATTTAAGGTGGACGCTGTCTTACTGGCCCCAACGGGGCAGCATCCTGGGGTCGAAGAGCCGTTGAATTATAAAGCGTGGTTAGTTTCAGAGGGCTGGCAGCTCAGGACGCTTGGCGACTCATTCTTACTCACACGACCGAAATCCGACTAAACATTGAATGTTCTAGCTCGCTGATCGGTTTCACGATTAAGCATGGGTTAACGATCCTTTTACTTGATCTTCGGTGCCAATGTGGTACCTAATATTGTTACGAATCACCCAAGAAGTCGAGGACGCTTAAGGACAATGATGAAACGTATATTGATATTGCTTGCACTCTTCATGATCCCAAGTTCTTTCGCGGTCGCTGAAGATGGCTGGACCAAAGAAAAAGAAGAAGACGGAATCACCGTCTACAGTAAGAAGGTCAAGGGACAGGACCTTCTTAAGTTCAAAGGAGTCGCGATCATCGACTCGCCTATTCGGGTGGTCTTAGGAGTGCTCATCGACAACGACCACCGCACTGAGTGGGTCGACCTACTCAAAAAGAGTACGATTCTCAAGAAATTCAGCGCCTATGATTTCATCGTCTACCAGCACTTTAAAACTCCTTGGCCAGTCGACGATCGCGACATGGTCTATCGCGCAACGGCTTATACCAACGCCAAAGGCTCCGTCATTATTGACATGAATTCTTGCAAACATAAATCGTCCCCCGCCACAGTGGGTGTCCGCGCCAAGCTCAATGACAGCAAATACATCCTGACCCCTGTAAAGCGTAAGACTAAGCTAGAGGTCATCATTCAGATTGATTTGGGCGGCTGGATTCCTGATTGGTACATCAATAAGAAGACCAAAGAGTGGCCTATCAAGACCTTCAAAGGCGTCCGTAAGCAGGTCAACAAAGATCACACTCGCGCCTATGCCCTGCCACCGAAGAAGAAAAAGAAGTAAGACGCTCGGCTAAGCCAAGCCAAAAGATGTCTATGAGAGGGAGGATGTGTCCATGACCATCGGCCCTCTTTCTCGTTTAAAGCTTATCCCGGGCAGAACACAATTCGGGGCAGACCCACCAAAATCCCAAGCGTCAACAATTGACCGTTGTTGAGAATTAACCGTCAGCTTTGACGGACATGGCGCTGAGTTCCTGTCGCCAGGCACCTCGATTCGCGCTAAAAGAATGGGGCTTTCCCGGGAAAGCGCGGGCCGCTTCATTCTTAACGATGAGCCTCAGGCCCCAAACGCTCTTGTCTTCTGCGACGTCGCGGATCTTTTCCGGCGCTATCCTTATGATGGGAGCCGGGTTCCCTCTTGAAAAGCAGGGTCAAACGAACCATCCTGATCGGCTCGCTTTTTGCCTTTCTCTGTTTCGACCAAGGACAGAAATCATGACTCACTCCACTTCAAAGCAAGCCCGTCCACCCCAAGTGCTGATCGCTGTCGCGCTTGGCGCCTTATTGATGACTGGGTGTCCCGATCCTCAGCCCACGCTCAAGCACACAAAAGTCAAGACGGTGCGGATTAAGCGTTGGTCGAACAACTCCCTCAAGCAACAAACAGAGGTCACCGACGATAACGGCCAGATCGTTCAAAACGGCTGGGATGAGCACTGGTATCAAAACGGTCGACGCCGTGAGCGGACCTTATTTAGAGACGACCTGGAAAACGGTGAAACCAAGCTCTGGTATGAAAATGGCCAGCTCAAAGCCGAAGGCGCACACAAAGATGGCCTCGAAGATGGGCTCTTTGTCTATTGGTATGTCGATGGGAAGAAGCGCGCTGAAGCTCGCTTTAAGGCCGGAAAACTCCATGGTCTGTCAAAGAGCTGGGATGAAAAGGGCCTTCAGCGGACAGAGGAGAATTATCAGAACGGGAAAGAGCATGGCTCGATCGAGTCTTGGTTTGAAAACGGCCAGAAGAAGTCCGAGTTGAACTATGTGGATGGCTTGAAAGAAGGCGAAGCGAAAGGATGGCGCGAGGATGGAACCTTGAGCTTCGTTGGAAACTATAAGGCTGGCAAGCGTCACCTCACGCAGAAACACTACTACGCCACGGGTACTCCCAAAATGTCCGTCGAATATAAAGACGGGATTCAGTCGGGCACGCTGATTAAATGGTCCCCGAACGGCTACAAAAGCCTCGTCGGAGTTTACGCCAGGAATGAAGCCAACGGCATCCACACCACCTATTACGGCGCCGATAAGAAGCGGTCTTCTGGTCCTTTCCTTGATGGCAAAAAGAATGGAGCCTGGACCTTCTGGCAAGAGAACGGTGAGCTTCAGAAGAAGGGCGAATACAAGCTCGATGTCCAAGTGGGCAAATGGACGTACTACCACAGCTTTCACAAAGATGGAGTCACAAACGTCAAGCAGAGAGAGGGTCAATACGTCGATGGCAAAGAAGACGGCCCTTGGACGAAGTGGCGCGAGAGCGGACAGGTTTGGAAGAAGGAAGTCTACAAGGCCGGTCGCTTAGTCGGGCCTTTCCAATCCTTTCACGCCAACGGGAAAGCCCTCGTCGCAGGAACTTACAAAGATAATCGACGAGAAGGCAAGTGGACGAGCTGGCACAGCAACGGACAAATCCAAAGCCAGGGCCATTACATCGCTGGCTTCAAAGACGGCTTTTGGCGTGAGAGCAATGAAAAGGGCCAAACTCTCAGAGAAGAGAATTGGAAGAATCGTTTTCGCGAAGGACCTATGAAGACATGGTTCCAGGATGGCCAGTTGGAGCAAGCCGGGAGCTATGACCAAGGATTGAAGCTCGGCCTATGGGTGGCTTATCACCCGAACGGGAAGAAGCGCGCCGAAGGGAAATACGGGATAAAAAGTCGCCAAGAGGGGGCTTGGAAGATCTGGTGGATGAACGGACAACTCAAAGCTAGCCAGGTCTATGAGAACGGTCGTCTCCATGGCAAGCAACAAGGCTGGTATGAAAATGGCCAGGAGAAAGAGGTCTTCAACTTCAAAGCCGGGCAACGCCACGGCCCTTACATTGCTTACTACGAAAGCGGCAAGACCAAGTGGAAAGGCGACTTCCTCGAAGGCAATCAGGATGGTCTCTGGGTTGGCTACTTCGCCAATGGCCAAAAGATGGCTCAGGAAGCTTATCGCACAGGGCAATGGCATGGCCCCTCGGAAGTGTGGTTTGAAAACGGTCAAAAGAAACACGAAGGTCAGTATGACCGGGGCAAAAGACACGGTCTCTGGACCTTCTGGGACAAAAACGGTGTGAAAACAGTTGTGAAGTATGTTGACGGGATCATCGTCGACAAGCCTTGACAACGAGGAAGGACAGAGCCTTTGACTGCCGACAACGCGGACCCTTCAGACGAGCCAACCGACGCCAACACGGCGAACGGCCACTCCGATAAAGAGGCCTCCCCTTCCTCTTCTCCACCCAAGAAGCAAGATGAAAGCGCAGAGAATGCGTCCTCCGAGCCTTCGGCAAGCTCCGAGGAAAGCCCCCCGAATCCTCCCTCGTCAAGGCAAGAGCCAGAGCAAGACCCCG
>JARGOJ010000860.1:384-4198 GCA_029210225.1 Planctomycetota bacterium | reverse complement strand
AGTCGCGTCATAAAACTGCTGGCTAACAGTTCATTCGCGCCATCGCCGTCGAGATCAGCGAGCTTAAGCCGACTGCGCAGTCCGAGGCGGTTGTTCGCCACATTGAGAGGAGCCCCGACAGGCTCAATCAGTTGTCCGTTTTGCTGAATGAGGATACTGATGTTCTCTGACCCCCGTGTGATTGTCATGATGTCGTCGGCCCCGTCGCCATTAATATCCCCGCTCACCATAAAGTCGGATACGGATCCAGCGATAGCGACCGTCGGATTATTAGCATCAGGCACAAATGTCTGCTGCGGAGTTTGGGTCATGACTGTAATGACACTATCAACGCTCGACCCGACCGCGAAGTCATTGAGATTGTCTCCATTGAAATCGCCAATTGTTATGCCTGCAGCCGCTCGTCCGACAGTGATCGGAGAGAATGCCGCTTCAGCGATATCCCCTTGAAGGTCTTGAAGATAGATAGTGACTTCTGAGTTGGGGAAATCCGCAGTGAGTCCGCTTAGCGGGAATTCTCCGAAGTTCGCGACAGCAATATCGTTCCGGCCATCGTTGTTTAGATCACCAATATCAAAGAAGGTCGAATTCACACCCAATTGAATTGGCGAATAAGGCGCGGGTGCAATAGTCCCTTGACCTTGTAGGAAAACATAGAGAAATCCACTGTCGTCATCGTCTAGAAGTTCTGGTCGGCCAAGCAATACTAAATCGTCCATTCCATCATTATTAACGTCGCCTTTCTTCAAGAGCCGAAAGAGCGGGCACTCTGGGTCAAAGAGCGGAAAATTCAGGTCCGGTGTGGAATCGAGGAAGCCATCCATATCTTGAAAGTGGACGTTGAGACAGCCAAAGTCTGTGATATAGGCGACATCCATTCGACCGTCTTGATTAGCGTCTATGGCGACTACGCTATTCGGTAAGTCATCGACAAGAAATGGTGAATTCATATCTTCCATAAACCCGCCATTTGGGTCTTGAATGAAGACGCGAATCTCCTGGGTCACGGAATTGGAATAAATAATGTCTTTGATTTGATCGCCGTTGAAGTCTGCCACTTCAATTCCAGAAATCCCATTCCCGTTGAAGCTCCTACTAGAGACGCTGACTGTCCCTTCTAGGAAGAAACCAGAGCGCACCGAGTCTGATAAATCGCCTTCTCGACTATCAAAGGGCGTAATTCGCACCTGCGCCAAAACGCCGAGAAAAAAGTCGGCGCCAGTATTCCAAATGGCCTGGTGAACAACGCCATCCGGATCACTCGCCAACACCCGCCCCTGCTTCTGAGCGTTGACCCGAATCTGAATAGGCATCCCAGGATTCACAGGATTGATTAACGGTGTTTGCAAGGTCAGAAAGCCCCGGGAATAACTGGCGATGGTCACCGTTTCAGGGCCCACGGTAACGGTCGCTCCAACGAGATCAGCGACAAGAACATCTCCGAGAAGGTCTGGGGCATAGAGTCGAGTATTGTCACTGCCAAAGAGCGCCCTCGTCTCAATTTTCTTCTCTGGTATCTCAGTGATAATCTGCAATCGACGACGAACCAGGACGTCTGCGAGAACCGCCGCTCGCACCGCTGGATTTTCCATAGAATCCCCGACGAAGCGCGGATCGGTGGAATCGACGAAGGGGTTCAAGTTGGGGTCGTTGTAGTCTTTAAACTCGGGAACATTCTACTGCTTCCACAGAATAATGACGGCGACAGGATCGGACTCTTCATCTTGAATAACAAACGGCAAAATTACGGGGTTATTCATATCTGTGACGCCGTCAATGAGCTGTACGACCTCTGGCAGGAAGTTGTTATCCACGGTGAATCCAATGGCGCTCTCCACTGGCAAGCCGGGGAAGTCGGTGTTCGCGAAGCTGTCTTGAGGAGTCAATCGGATCTTAACGGTGTCGAGAACGACTTCGCCGTTTAACTCGGCTTGAAGATCGGTGTCCCAGGTAAAATCAACGAGCACCCCCCCCGCGACGGCGGCAATCTCAACTCCAGGACGAACCCCTCCGGTGATGGCGGCGGGGTCGATGGGGAGGTAGTTTTGACCGTTATCGACGCTGAATTCATAACCGGCGATGACGGCCCTGTCTCCAAGGGTATCGGAGACAGTCAATCGAACGACAAGCGCTCCCTCGGCGATCCCCAAGTCGGTGACGGGGGTTACATTCGTGATGACGGGAGGCAAGTTCCCGATGCGAAATGAATTCGTCACATCCATGTTCGTAAGATCGGCCTGCCCGCTATCTTGAACGCGAATGCGAAGACGCGCCCCGGCGACTTCAAGAGCGCTCCCAAGATCCGTCGCGGCGTCCCATTCAAAGCTATGACTGACTCCCCCAGGAGCCGTCACCAAACCGTTTAGGCTTGGGTTACTAGTTGTGGGCGTGGCGGTCTGAAACGGCGCTCCATCGAGGGAGAACTCAGCGACAATATTGACCGCCGAGCTTTCCTGGTCAGAGATCGAAAAGGGAATATTAATTGGGCCCAGTAAACGGGGACCCACGTTTGCTGGGAGAATGACAATGGTCGGCGCCGTTTGACTCGCGCCGCCCCCGCTCCCACCGCTGCCGCCGCTCGCCGCGCCGACCGTCCCCGCCGCGATCACGACAACCCAGGCGCAGCCCTGAACAGACAGTAGACAGACAGACCCAAGCAGGAATAACAATCTCTGCAGTATGGGGCTTGCTCGTCGATTCTTCATGGTCACCTTTACCTCGTTCATTGACTCGTTTCCTAGCGCCGCGATACAAGTTTGAAACCCCGCGCCGCAGGACGGACGAGAGCCACAGGTTTATACGGAGAACCCATGACGCTTTGACTGATTTTTCGATATCGACCTTCAATCGCGCCCTCAATGGCATCAAAGGTCGGGATATCTTTCGTTTTGTTTAATTGTTCGAGGATTAGATAAGTGAGGAGGCCATGACCTCGGTCTTCGATTTCACTTGCGACACCGTCGCTTGGAGCCGCACAAAGCACGCGCCAACGAAGTGAATAGACGAGGGGCTTTAGATAATACTCCTGCCGAGATCCTGATAGCGATGCCAAAGACTGCTTCGCCGTTCGACCGCTATACAATTGACTGCGCTTGGGAGAGCCAAAGGACGTATCGAGCACAAAGGCTAGCTTATCAACAGGCCGTTTTCTCAGGGCCCGGCTCAAATCAGTCAATGAGATTTGACCAACTTTTAGAACCAGAGACTGATCCTCGTTTGTTTGCGTCCCTTGACCGGCGAAGTAAAAGAAAATCCGGTCCACCGATTTGATGCTGAGCGCGTCTATCTTCTCCAAGATGTCAGCCTTCGTCACCTTCCCAATCATCAATGAAGCGTGGGCCGGTAGAACACCTGATTTCTCAATCAGGAAGCGATGCATCGCCGTGGCATCGGCCTCTGCAAAGCGTGTATTCCCGACGTTTTGTCCAATGCAAAGCGCGTAGAGCCGGGCTTGATCGGGATGACCGTCACGAAGCTTCTCTTGAACTTCCTGACGCCCAAAAATGTCTCGCACTGTTGTTCTTAACTCTTGAATGAACTGCTTCTCAAAGGCTCGTGCGGCGTAGGGGTCCATCAACCCGTGAACCTGCTGCCAATTCTCAGTCGCAAATCGATCTTGTATCGGCTCGCCTCTCCAAGCTTTATAACCATTCAGGAAGACATAGCCATGCTGCCATTCCTCCAGAGAAGACTCATAAACACTATCGACGGTGTAACTGTGAATCGCTTTACCTGGCTCGCGAACGTCAAAAAGGGAGACTCGCGCCGAGCGTCGTATTTCAAAGAGCTCATCATTGACATAGCCATTCAGCGG
>JARGOJ010000860.1:0-374 GCA_029210225.1 Planctomycetota bacterium | reverse complement strand
AGAGAGAGGCTGCCCTGATCGGGACCGATATAGGACAGCCTGTTTTGCGTGAACTCTGTCACTGCAATCAATTCTCCCCCTCTATTTTCAGCCTCTCGGCACAGAGCTTCAATCTTTTGAGCCTTCGTCATCTTTGAAAGATCTTCAGCTTTGTATTGCCTCAGTCCTTGCAGACTGACGGTCTTAATTGCGTCCTCCTCAAAGAGGTAAGAAAACCAATTTTTACTGTCTTCAGTGAGGGTCTTTAATTCCGCCTCAGTCAACATCGGCTGATAATAAGCGAGAGAGGGCAGCGCCCCAGTTTCCGTCTGAGAACTAATCTCTGCGGAGTCGGGAATCATTGGATCGTCGGTCAGCTCCTGAGCCACATAACT